>NZ_NCGH01000046.1:0-5655 GCF_002281505.1 Sphingomonas sp. 28-62-20 | reverse complement strand
GAGCGGCGCCATCCGCAGAGGCACCCCGCCACCAGGCTCGTGGATCTGCTCCACGATCAGGTTGTTGCCGCCCTCCACCGAGCGCCCGGTGAGATGGTACAGTAATCCGACAACGAACCCGCCCACCGGCAGCAGATAGAGCAGCCAAGGCGACGCAAACCGCAGTCGCGTAACGGTATCGAGACTCAGCAGGAACGCCGCACATAGCGTCCCGACGAGTGCCGCCATGGGCAGCAAGATCAGCGCCCAGCGCAGGACAGAGATCGCATGGTCGTGACGATCGCGCATGAATGCCGCGACGTTCAGCGTGCCGACGAGATTGCGAAAGGTAGCGCGCACAATTCCTCCTTGCTGCCTGAAGGCGCCAAGTAGGAATCATCAGCTCTTATCAGAGCGGTTCGGCCAAATTGCCCGGCAGAAATCCATTGCCAAAGTCGATCTATGAGACGTTTGCCCCAACCGTCAATGGGCATGTTGGTCGGGCAAATGCTCGGACCGGGCAGTCGGCAGCGTCTATCTAAGCCCGTTATTATGTACCGACCCCGGGTACGCTGCATGCGGGACCGATCGGCTTTGGCCCACTTCGTTTTTGGGCTTCGTCACAAGGGGGTGATACCGCACGAAAGCCGCGGATGCGCTGCGGGGTCTGATCGGCTCGCAGCAAACCTAGGGATGGCTGCTACGAGCGTGCCGTCCAGATGCCGACGAGCGCGGCCAGTGACACGAGCATGAGAAACCCGTTCATCACTAGGAGCAACGTCGCTGGCAGGCGCTTGATGTCCGGTCGTGGCGGCGGGGCGCCTGCGCCCATCTCTCGCCACACCGCAGCGGCGAAGCAAAAGGCGCTGAACAAGATCAGCATGGTCCCGGTCGCCGTCGCCAGCCACGGGAACACGACGTCCTTGAGCAGCGCGCGCGCGCCGATACCGGAAGCGAGCGCCGCCAGTCCGGTACGTACCCAGGCAGCATAGGTGCGTTCGCCGGCGAGGATTGTGCGGTCCGCGGCAAGCTCTGTGCGACGGTCGGCGCTGTCCACCTGCTGGACTGCGCTGTCCTTCAGCTTGCTCGCGCTCTCCGCCAGCTTCGCATGGGCCCGATCGGCGTCGTGCGGCGCGTCCATCAGCCAGCGGTAACGGCGATGCGATGCCAGGCAGTCGAGAGATAGCCGGCGAAGTTCCAGATCGCCTCGGGCCGTTCGGGCTGCATCTGCCCGGCACCGTCAACGGCGCGCACGATCAGGACGTGGAGTCCGGGAGACAGATCGACCGTGACGTGCCACTGCGTCCAGCTCCAAGGCGCATCGGGTTTTGCAGTCAGTTCCGCCTGCAGCCAGTCGGTGCCGCCATTGACGGAGACCTCGACGCGCGAGACCGCTCGGCCGAAGGCGACCGCATAACCCGCGATTTCGCACGCGCCGGCGCTGACATGCGCGCCGTCCACCGGCGCGCAGATCGCAGCATTGAGCGGCATCTCCTCGATAGTCAGACCCCGATCCCAGTCCGCGTCCTCCTTCGCTACCGATGCCGGAAAGAGCTTGTAGTCCTTGGCCTGGATCGGTGCATCGGACGGGCGATCGCGCACCTCGATGCGCGTCAGCCACTTGGCGCTACGAACGCCCGCATAACCCGGCACGACGAGCCGCAGCGGTGCGCCATGTTCGGGGGCCAGCGCCTCGCCATTCATGGCCCAGACGATCAGCACGTCGGGCTCTAGCGCCTTGGCGATCGAGATCGAGGCACCGAACGGTGCTGTCTCACCATCGACATCCACGTTGTCGGCCCCCGTAGTGCCGACGAACGACGCGCCGTCCTGGATGCCGGCTGCGGCGAGCACGTCGCACAGTGCGACGCCGGTCCACGCCGCATTGCCGATCGCGCCCACGTCCCAGGGATCGCCCGAAGTCTTTTCCACGTCTTGAAGATGTGCCCGACGATTGCCGGCGCACTGCATGGTCGCGGTCACTGTCCGGGTCGCAAATGCCGTTTGAAGTTCGGCAACCGTGTAGGAGCGCGGGCGGTCGACTAAGCCGTCCAGCGCTATACGATGATCGTCGGCCAGTTCCGGCGTAGGTCCGTGGCTGCGGATGTAGAAGTTCGCCTGCGGCGTCAGGAAGGACGTGATCAGTTTATCCGGGGGCGTTTCCGCATTGAGCGGCTCCGGACAGCGGAGGATCAGATTCTGTTCGGCGCGATCGGATGCGGTCATGCAAGCGGCCTACCATGATGAAATCAATAGCGAAATCGATCGTTTTGCTAGGCGATGTCACCCAGACTCTTTCGATAGCTTATCCCTTTCTAGACGGCGGTGGAGCGATCACTATGCCGTCGCGCGAAGGCGCCGAGCGCCAGACAGCCTTTCCCGTAGATCGTCGCGATGTGGCTGGACTTGCTACGACGGCTTTGTCCCAAAAGTCGTCGCTAGGTACTAGGGATGACGGAAAACCCTGTCGCCATCGCAGATGCGCGACAAACGGGTGTTTTCGGACACCCAAGCAGACCTGTCGGCGCTTAGCGTATATCTGGGTCCGTTCTATGTACCGACCCCGCAATGGGCATCCTGCCGGAGCTCATCGCAGACGCCGGTTTCGAGAATGTCGCCGAAGTTCGCGTCGTCCAGACGCCCACCGGCTCGATCTCGCTCTATAGCGGGCGCAAGCCGTTCTGACACGGACGGCGAAACGAGACCAACACCCATCACCGACGGCTTCAGAATCAGCGAAGCGCGGATGGCGTGCGATCAACCGTGGTGCGCAAAGACGCGGCGCCCTCCGGGGCCAAAGGCGATGACATCGTAAGGCTGGCCCTTCATCCCTGGCATCTCCATGCCCGGCGATCCCATCGGCATCCCCGCAACGGCGAGGCCGGTGACGCCCTTGGGATGCTGGGCAAGCACGCGCTTCATGTCGGAGATCGGAACATGGCCCTCAAACGTCATCCCGTCGATGGCGGCGGTATGACAGGAAGCCAGCTCCGCGGGCACGCCGGCACGACGGCTGAATTTCGCCCGGCCGGCATCGTCGACGATCTGCACCTGCCGGCCAAACTGCGCGCGCACCTGCGCCGCCCATTTCTCACAGCAACCGCAGCCAGGATCACGGTGAACTACAATCGGGGTCGCCGCCATCGCTGCGACGGGAAAGGCAAGTGCCAAGGCGGCGGCGAGTGTACGGACGCTGATCATGATAGCTCCTTCGATTTCATGTAGGCGCGCTGCCGACCGACAGCGATACTCCTGCGAGGCTATTTTCGGGCGAGGATCGCCTTCATCTGATCGATCTCCTGGCGCTGGGACCGGATGATCCCGTCGCACAACGCCTTCACTTCCGGATCGCTGAGCGACGCTTCCCGGCACATCAGGATCGCGCCCGAATGATGCGGGATCATCGACCGCAGGAACTGCGTGTCCCCAACAGTGGTCTGGGTGCGGATCAGCGCGAACGAGCCGAGGAATATCGCAATCGATCCCGCGAGCAGCGCGGCGTTGAGACCTTTGGAGGGAAACATGTGGCGCATGGCGACGATCATCAGCACCACCATCGGCGCGACCATCATCAGGGTCATGTAGAACATATTCAGGTTATTGTAGAAGCTGCCCAGCCCGTCGATCATGACGAACATGACGAGATACATGACCGCGCCGCCGACGATCGTCTGCACAGCGAGGCTCGCATAAGCGTTTTTCATCATGGCTTCTCTCCTTCTTCGCTCGGGCGCCAAGGCAGCATCTCAGAACCAGGTCCGCAGGCCGACCACGAAGCTGGTGGCCTGGACGCTGTCGCCGTCCATCCGGGCGAAGTCAGCGGTCCGCCCCAGCCTTCGGTCATAGGAGATACCGATATAGGGCGCGAACTGCCGGTCGATCTCGTAGCGCAGCCGCAACCCGAATTCGGCATTCGAGATACCCGCGCCAATCCGGGTCTCCGGAACGTCCTGCGCGGACAGATTCAATTCAACACGGGGCTGCAGGACGAGGCGCTGCGTGATGCGCTGGTCATTATAGCCCTCGATCCTGCCGAGCAGTTCGCCCTTGTTGGAGAGAAAGACAGCCGCCTCGGTCTCGAACCAATAGGGTGCGAGCCCTTCGATGCTGTTCGCCCATTACCTCCGATTTGAGTATCACGTTCAAGTCCGAGATCAGACCGCCGGACTCGCACGCGTCGATGACCAGATAGGTCTGCTTCGGCGAGGCCTCGGCGATTATCCGGAATAGGTCGGCGAGCGACAGCGCGGTGGCGGATAGAGCATGGACGCGCGAGTCCTGCATCGCCATGTAAAAGCTGCCGCTGCTCACAGCGCCGTGGCCGGCGAAGGTGATGGTCAGCGCATCCAGCGCCTCGCCATCGAAAAAAGCATAGTCGCGAGCGCCCCCCGTACATCCTGCAGAGTTGGCGACAGGAGCAAGCGCGACCGCACCACATCGTAATCGCCTATGCTCGGCTCGATCAGCAACCTGAAGAGGGCATCGGCATCGGCTTCCGCGCAGGTCAGCGGATCGAGATGATCATAGGCGTTGCACCCGATCGCGAGCAGGGCTCTTCCGCTCACGCGGCGGCCCGCTTGAACTTCGCCTTGCGTTCGGCTTCGCGGTCGAGCGCATCTTGGATTTTCTCCGCCTTGACCCGCTCAATCTCGGCATTGATCTCGAGCGGCACCTTGCTCATCTCTTCTGGCAGCCGTGCGTAGAGGTCTGGGCCGACGTGCATCTGAGGCATGCTGACGTTTCCGTCGCGATCTACCCCAAGTTCGAGCTTGCGGAACATCTCCAGCATCGAGTGACCGAATGATCCTGTAGTTTTTGCGTCCACGACGTTGCCGACCTTCTGCGCCGCCGCCCCGACCACACCGTACATATTCTGCGCGAACTGCTTTTCCATCTCCTCGCTGATGGGGAGTATCGTTCGACCGATCAGGCCGAGGTCGTTCTCGGCAATGTCCTTGAACGGGATCGTCCATTCCGCCGAAATGGTGTGCATCGACGTGTCGGGTTCCGGATCGCGTGCCGAATGCACCCAGTTGCTGCCATGGTTCATCCGCAGCACGTTGTGCTCGCTGACAAACGTCCTGCGGGATTTTTCCTGCAATTTGGCCATTATCGCCGCGACGGATCTTTCGAAGGCTTCATCATCAGCAGGACGTTCGAAGCACCGGATGCGGGGATCAACATTGTCTGGCCTTGGCTTAGGCTGGTCATTGGCATCGGTCATAAGGCACTATTAACACGAGTCACGGATCGGCCAATCATCCTAGCCGAACGACCGAATTCAGGGCGTGAAGCTGCCAATCAGCTTTGCCTGAACAAAGGGCCGCTCACGCCATGCGTGCGCCCGAAAGCGGAAAGGCAGCTATCCACCCATATTACCGAAATGCCGCCCTTCTGCTCCGCACCCATTTCGCCAAGAAATTTCTGTCCCAGTGGCGAAGGTTCGAGACCGACCGGCGGCTATGAATCGATAGCATCCATCCCGGTGGGCATCGCCCGCCGCATGAACGCCCCGAACATCGGCACGGTGAACGCTGTTTCGCCGTAACCCGGCGTGTAAATCATGCCCTTTGCAATCAGTGACGCACGCACGGGGCCAAAGCTCGACGACTTCCGACCTATATGCTCGGCGATGGCGGTCGATCCAAAGGGCCCCTCCCCCAGATCCGCCATGCC
>NZ_NCGH01000045.1:0-7080 GCF_002281505.1 Sphingomonas sp. 28-62-20 | reverse complement strand
TGCCGGACAGGATGACGACGGTGTCACCCTTCTTGATCTTGGCCGCAGCCATCACAGCACCTCCGGCGCGAGCGAGATGATCTTCATGTGCTTCTTGCCACGGAGCTCACGCACCACCGGGCCAAAAATACGCGTGCCAATCGGCTCTTCGTTCTTGTTGACGAGCACGGCTGCGTTGGTGTCGAACCGGATGACCGAGCCATCGGCGCGGCGAATATCCTTCGCCGTGCGCACGATAACGGCGCGGTGCACGTCGCCCTTCTTCACCTTGCCACGGGGCTGCGCTTCCTTGATGCTAACGACGATGATGTCGCCAACACCGGCCGTGCGACGCTTTGAGCCGCCCAGCACCTTGATGCACTGCACCCGCTTCGCGCCGCTGTTGTCAGCGACCTCGAGATTGGACTGCATCTGGATCATTGATCCGCTTCCTTCTTCACTTTGGGGCCGATTGCTGACCGGTCCCCGCCTAAATCAAACAACGCCGTTACGCGTCGACATCAACCCGGTCAGGCGTCGCATGGGTGTTGACCCGGTCGAGCACTTTCCACGTCTTCAGCTTGCTGATCGGCGCAATCTCTTCGATCCGCACCGTTTCGCCAGCCTTGAACTCGTTCGCCTCGTCATGGGCGTGATACTTCTTCGAACGACGGATGATCTTGCCATAGAGCGGGTGCTTCACCTTGCGCTCGACATTCACCACAACCGTCTTGTCGCCCTTGTCGGAGACGATCAGCCCCGTCAGCACGCGCTTCGGCATGTCTAAATTCCTTACTTGGCGGTCGAGCGCGAACGCTCAGACTGCAGAGTCTTGATACGGGCGATGCCGCGACGGACTTCGCGAACCCGGCTCGGCTTTTCGAGCTGGTTGGTCGCGGCCTGGAAACGCAGGTTGAACGCCTCACGCTTCAGGTTGCCAAGCTCTTCGCTCAGCTGATCGTCGGACTTGGTCCGCATGTCTTTCACATCGGCCATCATCATGCTCCCAGGTGCGAGGTGTCGCCAAGCCGGGCAACAACCTTAACCTTGATCGGCAGCTTCATCGCTGCACGCTCGAATGCCACTGCGGCAACCGGACCGGGCACGCCGTCCAGTTCGAACAAAATCCGGCCCGGCTTGACGCGAGCGGCCCAAAACTCCGGCGACCCCTTGCCCGAGCCCATGCGGACTTCGGCAGGCTTGGACGAGACCGGCACGTCCGGGAAGATACGGATCCACAACCGACCCTGGCGCTTGATGTGGCGCGTGATCGCACGGCGAGCCGCCTCGATCTGGCGCGCGGTGATCCGGTCAGGCTCCATCGCCTTCAGGCCATAGGACCCGAAGTTGAGCGTCGAGCCACCCGTGGCCTTGCCATGAATGCGCCCTTTGAACGCCTTGCGGAACTTGGTTTTTTTTGGCTGCAACATTGTCTAGTTTCCTATCAGCGCGCCGGGCGGACGCCGGAAGTCTGTGCTTCCATCATCAACCGGTCTTGCGCCATCGGGTCATGACCCAGGATTTCGCCCTTGAAGATCCACACCTTCACGCCGCACACGCCATAAGCCGTGTGTGCCGTTGCCTCAGCGTAATCGACATTGGCGCGCAGCGTATGGAGCGGCACGCGACCTTCGCGATACCATTCCGTGCGCGCGATTTCCGCGCCGCCGAGACGACCACCGCAGGTGATACGAATGCCCTCTGCGCCGAGACGCAGCGCCGACTGAACCGCGCGCTTCATGGCACGACGGAACGCGATGCGGCGCTCGAGCTGATCGGCAACACCCTGTGCGACGAGCTTCGCGTCGATTTCCGGCTTACGGATTTCAACGATGTTCAAGCTGACGTCCGACGAGGTCATCTTGCCCAGTGTCTTGCGCAGCTTTTCAATGTCCGCGCCCTTCTTGCCGATGATCACACCGGGGCGGGCGGCGAAGATCGAGATGCGGCACAGCTTGGCTGGACGATCGATGACAACCTTGGAAATCGCCGCCTGTGGCAGCGTCTTCATGATAAACTCACGGATGCGCAGGTCTTCCAGCAGCAGGCGGCCATAATCGGCGCCTTCTGCATACCAGCGGCTGTCCCAGGTGCGGTTGATCTGCAGCCGAAGCCCGATCGGATTGCTCTTCTGACCCATTACGCTTCCTCTGCCTGCTCACGCACCACGATCCGCAGCCGGCTGAACGGCTTGAGGATGCGGGTCGACTTGCCGCGACCGCGGGTGGCAAAACGCTTCATCACGATCGACTTGCCGACCGATGCTTCCGACACGACGAGGGCGTCGACGTCGAGGTTATGGTTGTTCTCTGCATTCGCAATTGCCGATGCCAGCACCTTGCGTGCCTCAACTGCCATCGCCTTGTTCGAAAACTGCAGGATGTTCATCGCATCGCCAACCTTGCGGTTGCGGATGAGTGCCGCGACCAGGCCCAGCTTCTGCGCTGAACCACGGATCTGCGTGCCAACCGAGAGAGCCTCGTTGTCAGCCACGCGACGCGGGGATTTTTCCTTGCCCATCAGCGCTTGCCCTTCTTGTCGGCGGCGTGGCCGGGGAAGAAGCGCGTCGGCGCAAATTCGCCGAGCTTCATGCCGACCATGTCTTCGTTGACCGAAACCGGCACGAACTTGCGGCCGTTATAGACGTTGAACGTCAGGCCGACGAAATCCGGGAGGATCGTCGAACGACGCGACCAGGTCTTGATCGGTGCGCGGTTATTGGCTTCCTGAGCGGTTTGCGCCTTCTTCAGGAGGTGAAGGTCCACGAACGGACCCTTCCAGACGGAACGTGCCATGAGCGGTTAGCCCTTCTTCTTGGCGTGACGCGAGCGGATGATCATCTTGTCCGTCGCCTTGTTATGACGGGTGCGCGCACCCTTGGTCGGCTTGCCCCATGGCGTCACCGGATGGCGACCGCCCGAGGTCCGGCCTTCACCACCGCCGTGCGGATGGTCGACCGGGTTCTTGGCGACACCGCGCGTCAGCGGGCGAATGCCCTTCCAACGGTTGCGGCCAGCCTTGGCAAGGTTCGTGTTGGCGTTGTCGGGGTTCGACACTGCGCCCACCGTCGCCATGCAATCGCTGCGGATATAGCGCTGCTCGCCCGAATTGAGGCGGACCATGACCATGCCCTTGTCGCGACCGACGACCTGCACATAGGTGCCTGCCGAGCGGGCGAGCTGGCCACCCTTGCCGGGCTTCATTTCGACATTGTGAACGATGGTGCCGACGGGCATCTGGCCCAGCTCCATCGCATTGCCCGGCTTCACGTCGGTCTTCTTGCCAGCGACAACCTTGTCGCCGACGGCCAGACGCTGCGGTGCCAGGATATAAACGACTTCGTCGCCTGGATATTCGATGAGCGCGATGAAAGCGGTGCGGTTTGGATCATATTCGATCCGCGCCACGGTGCCTTCAACGTCCCACTTGCGGCGCTTGAAATCGATGATGCGATAGCGCTGCTTGTGGCCACCGGCGATGCCGCGCGAGGTGACATGGCCCTTGTTGTTGCGGCCACCGGTCTTGCGCTTGCCTTCGGTCAGCGCCTTTACCGGGCCGCCCTTGTGCAGACCGGAACGGTCCACCAGGATCAGGCCACGGCGTGCCGGGCTGGTCGGGTTATAATGCTTGAGTGCCATTGCCTCAGATCCCCGTCGTCACGTCGATCGATTGCCCGTCTTTCAGGGTGACGATCGCTTTTTTCACATCAGACCGGGTGTAGGGCTTGCCCTTCCACTTCTTGGTCTTGCCCTTCTGGACGATCGTGTTCACGCCAGTGACGTTCACGTCGAACAGCGCTTCCACGGCGGCCTTGATCTCAGGCTTGGTCGCATCGTTCGCCACGCGAAACACAACCGCGTTGTGCTCGCTCAGCAACGTTGCCTTTTCGGTGATGTGCGGCGCGACGATCACGTCATAATGACGGACCGCAATCGCTGCCTTTTCCTTCTTAGCCATTAGTTCGCCCCTCCCGGGAGGGCGAAGCGCGCCTCCAGCTTTTCGACTGCCGCGCGCGTCAGCACGAGGGTGTCAGCCTTGAGAATATCGTAAACATTGGCGCCTGCCGCCGGCATCACGTTGATCTGGCGGAGGTTGCCGGCGGCGAGCGCGAAGCTTGCCTCGACCATGTCACCGTCGATCACCAGCGCCGTCCTGGCGTTGAAGGTGCTGAAGTTGTTGAACAGCACGGCCGTCTTGGCATTTTCGACGACCAGGCTGTCCATCACGATCAGCTTGCCGTCCTTCGCCTTCGACGACAGCGCCATCTTCAGGCCGAGCGCACGAACCTTCTTGTTCAGCGACGGGTTGAAGTCGCGAACACGGGCACCGTGCGCCTTACCACCACCGATGAACACCGGGGCGCGGCGATCGCCGTGACGAGCCGTACCGCCGCCCTTCTGGCGACCGAACTTCTTGCCGGTGCGGGCCACATCGGCGCGCTCACGGGTGCCACGGGCGGTGCCGCGACGCTTTTCGAGCTGCCAAGTGACGACGCGGTGCAGGATGTCAGCGCGCGGCTCAAGGCCGAACACGTCATCGCTGAGTTCGATGTCGGCGCCCTGGGCACCGTCAAGCGACTGAAGCTTGATTTTCATGTTCAGGCCTCCTGGCCGTCGGTGGCTTCGGGAGCCGCCACGTCTTCGACGGGCGTCTCGGCCGCAGCCTCATTGCTGTTGGCGACGGTCTTGAGACCGGCGGGATAGGGAGCGGCTTCAGGGCGCGCGATTTTCACCGAGTCCTTGATGAGGAGCCAGCCACCCTTCGATCCGGGCACCGAGCCCTTGATGAAGATCAGGCCGCGCTCGACGTCGGTCGAAACGACTTCCAGATTCTGCTGGGTGCGCTGCTTGTCACCCATGTGACCGGCCATCTTCTTGTTCTTGAAGACCTTGCCTGGATCCTGGCGCTGACCGGTCGACCCGAGCGAACGGTGCGAGACCGAAACGCCGTGCGTTGCGCGCAGACCGCCGAAACCCCAGCGCTTCATGCCGCCCTGGAAGCCCTTGCCCTGCGTGTTGCCGGCAATATCGACGAACTGGCCTGCGACGAAATGGTCAGCCGAAATCTCGGCGCCCACATCGAGCATGGCGTCTTCGGATACGCGGAATTCAGCCAGCTTCGCCTTGGGCTCCACTTCGGCCTTGCCGAAATGGCCGCGCTGCGGCTTGGCGACGTTCTTCGCCTTGGCAACACCAGCGCCGAGCTGGAGTGCAGTATAACCATCACGGTCGGCCTCGCGGCGGGCAACGACCTGGAGACCTTCAAGCGAAAGGACGGTGACGGGCACATGGCGCCCATCGTCCTTAAACAAGCGGGTCATCCCCATTTTCTTCGCGATCACGCCAGTGCGCATGATCCATGCTCCATTCAATAACAGAGGCCCGCTCCGGACTATTCCCGAGCGGGCGTGCCTCAACCCTAAATGTTTGTACGTGCCCCGACCCGGGCTGGTGCTTCCCGTTTGGGAAGCGTGTCGGGGGACGCGGGCCCGAATAAATCCGGCGGTATCCCTTATCGTTGGCCCCGTTGACCGGGGCCGAATCTCGTTGGAGAGCGCGGCCTTTAGGCCAGCTTGATCTCCACGTCAACGCCCGCTGCGAGATCGAGCTTCATCAAAGCATCGACGGTCTTCTCGATGCGCGTCGGCAAAGGGATAGGACCGCGGATGAGCGCGCCGGTGCGGCGGGCCGTATCGGCGATGTCGCCGGTTGCCTGATCGAGCACGCGATGATCGAATGCTTTCAGACGAATACGAATATTCTGCGTTTCCATAGTCCCTACCGATGCGAAAGAGCGGGGCGGCTGATCACCGCCTCTGATTACACGTTACATAAAATAGCAACCGCCCGATTCCCTGGTTTTTGACGACTGGGGAATCGGGCGGAGGCGAGCCTATATTACTTCGAGATGCCGCTGACAATACCCGAACCAACGGTCCGGCCACCTTCACGGATCGTGAAACGCTGGCCAACGTCCATGGCGATCGGGGCAATCAGCTTGACGCCGAGCGCGATGTTGTCGCCAGGCATGACCATCTCGGTGCCCTCAGGCAGCTCGACGGTGCCGGTGACGTCCGTGGTGCGGAAGTAGAACTGCGGGCGATAGTTGGCGAAGAATGGCGTGTGACGGCCACCCTCGTCCTTCGACAGCACGTACACTTCCGACTGGAAGTCGGTGTGCGGCTTGATCGAGCCGGGCTTGCACAGCACCTGGCCGCGCTCAACTTCTTCACGACCAACGCCGCGGATCAGCGCGCCGATGTTGTCGCCAGCCTGGCCCTGATCGAGCAGCTTGCGGAACATTTCAACGCCGGTGACGACGGTCTTGCGGACGGCCGGCTGGATGCCGACGATCTCGACTTCCTCGCCGACCTTCACAACGCCCGTTTCGACACGGCCGGTGACGACGGTGCCACGACCCGAGATCGAGAACACGTCTTCGATCGGCATCATGAACGGCTTGTCGAGCGGACGCTCTGGCTGCGGCAGATATTCGTCAACAGCCTGCATCAGCTTCAGAACGGCGTCATGGCCGATCTCAGGCTGCTTGTCGTCGAGCGCGCAAACGGCCGAACCACGGATGATCGGAATGTTGTCACCGTCGAAATCATACTTCGACAGCAGCTCGCGGATTTCCAGCTCGACCAGTTCGAGGATTTCCTCGTCGTCGACCAGATCGACCTTGTTCATGAACACGACCATCGTCGGCACGCCGACCTGGCGCGCGAGCAGGATGTGCTCGCGGGTCTGTGGCATCGGGCCATCGGTGGCCGAAACGACCAGGATCGCGCCGTCCATCTGGGCGGCACCGGTGATCATGTTCTTCACATAATCGGCGTGGCCTGGGCAATCGACGTGCGCATAGTGGCGTGCCGTCGTTTCATATTCGACGTGTGCGGTCGAAATGGTGATGCCGCGCTCGCGCTCTTCAGGGGCCTTGTCGATATTGGCATAGCTGGTGAACGTGGCGCCACCGGTCTCAGCGAGCACCTTGGTGATCGCAGCCGTCAGCGACGTCTTGCCGTGATCGACGTGGCCGATCGTGCCGATGTTGAGATGCGGCTTGGTCCGCTCAAACTTTGCTTTAGCCATTGTTTCCTAC
>NZ_NCGH01000032.1:0-31750 GCF_002281505.1 Sphingomonas sp. 28-62-20 | reverse complement strand
GACGGGCTCACACCATCGGAATATGCAATCCGGGCCAAACAGGCCCAAAACATGAACAGGGCTAACTTATAATCGCGGACAATCTGGGGAGCAGGTCACCGCTGACTTTATCGCCGATAGGCAGTTAGCGGACCCTAACTATAAGCAAGCAATCATCGAGCGGGCTGTAACTTTAGGCCAAAACGGCTTTCCCGCGCTGGCGGTGCAGAGAAATAACCTGCGAGGCAAAACCGTCTATCAACTAAAAGATTTGTCCGAGCGGCTCGTGGTGCGGCACATCAATCGCAACATTCGTCGGCTGACTGGCGTAAAGCAGGATAATCGTGAGTTCATCATCAAGTGCGTCTCCGGATTTCTAAGCGAGGGGACACGATATCGAGCCTACAAATTTGACGTAAAAGCCTTCTATGAAAGTGTGTCGCCAATCGAGATCGTTCGAGATTTGGAGGCCGATGAGGGGTTCTCGGGCCAATCAGCGGCGGCCCTGAGTTCGTTTTTCGTTGAAATGGGTAAGCTAGGCGTAACTGGCTTGCCACGCGGGCTGGGTTTGAGCGCGACGCTCGCCGAATACCTTTTGCGTCCGTTCGATGCGCGAGTTTCGGACATGGCTCACGTCTGGTTTTACGCGCGTTTTGTGGACGATATCTTTATCATCACTGACGGGAACGAGGATCAGAGCAGGTTTACACACGACGTTGCGGCGGCGCTGCCAAGTGGCCTGACCTTCAATTCGAAAAGCACGGCGTTCACGTTCGACGAATATAGGAACGGATCAAGCGGCGTCGCTCACGCCTTCGATTTTCTAGGCTATCGCTTTACCGTGAACCGACCGGAGAGGCGAAGGGTCGATAGCAGAATTGGTAGGCAGGTGATGTTGGATATCGCACCTTCGAAAGTTCGACGGATCAAGACCCGAATTGCTCTGTCGCTCGTCCAGTTCAAAAAGGATCACAGTTATGCTGACCTCGTGGCGCGTATTCGCCTTCTGACGAGCAACTTTAATTTTATAGATCGTGGAACCGGCGTCCGAAGGGTTGCGGGAATTTATTTCAATTATCCCTTGGTCGATTTCGACCGCTCGACAGCACTTCCCTCGTTAGATAAATTTTTGCGCAATTCAGTGCTTTCGAACCACCCAAAAAACCATGTCTACCCCGCCGTGACCGCAGCCGAACGCCGAGGTTTGGCTCAGCTATCGTTTTCCGACGGTTTTAAGGATCGCAGGTTTTTTTCATTTGGACCCGCTCGCTTGGTCGAACTTACTGCATGTTGGTCACATGCGTAAAAGGGTCGTCGCAAAAGGCAATATTCACAAGGGCGACCATCTCCGGGCACTCATTACAGACACGATGCCGGGCGATGTGCCGATCATTGTTTCAAACGATGGATTTTACCTCAATCTGAAGGTGCCGAGCGGCAATCTACACCATCAGGACTTTGTGTCGCGGTTGCTCGATCCCGCGAAGCGTTACACCATGCCATACCGCTATCATATCATCCGCTCTGGCGGAGCGTCACGGAAGCTAAGCCTGATGCATCCATCCGGTCAGCTTGAAGTGGCAAATTTCTACCAAAAAAGTGGCCACCTTATCTGTTATCATTGCCGAAAATCAAAGGCGTCGATTAGGTCGCCGAAAAAGGTTGCCAGTCTTTTTTTCGTTCGCGGACCAGAGAGCGAAAAGAACAAATTGAAAAAATCTGGGATTGATACAGTAGACTTAGAAAATACTGTATCTAACCCGGCTTCTTTCTTTTCTTATAGCGGTGTTGATCGGGCTTTCAAATTTTTCAATTCCCCTGATTACATGGCTATGGAGAAAAAGTATGGTGTGATGTGTCTCGCCGACATTTCAAAATGTTTCAGTAGTATTTATACTCACACGCTGTTCTGGGCTACCGCTGATGTGCAGACAGCAAAAGATAACGTGATGCAAGATACGTTTAGCAATCGCTTTGATCGCTTGATGCAGTCTGTGAATTTTAATGAGACGAACGGAATTTGCGTTGGAGCCGAGGTTAGTCGCGTCTTTGCTGAACTAATTTTGAGCGAAGTCGACAAAAGATGCATCGCTCGATTGAGTGTGTCTGGTCTGAAATGGAAATCCGATTACGAGTTCCGTAGATACGTCGACGATTTTTATATATTTTCACGATCGGACGCCATCGTAACAAGCGTTCTGTCGACCCTCCGCATCGTACTTTCCGAGTTTAATTTACATCTAAATGAAGAAAAAACGCAGAAGGTATTAAGACCTTTTATAACTCGCAAATCTCGTGTTGTCAGCGGTGCCGGTGCTGCTTTACACGACTTTTTCCGTCTGTTTATCCGGAGCGGAAAGCTAGGCGATGATGCCTTTTACTACCCACAAAGAGTTTGGCGATCTCAGGCTGTGCTGCGATCATTTTTTGATAATCTCAAAGCGACGTGTTTTGACAACGCAAGCGGATACGACGCGGTGTCAAACTACGTGATTGGTGCTTTGGCGGCTCGAATATCGGTTCTAATTTCGGATTATGACAAGGGTATCATTCAGCCGAATGTCACTGAAGACAGTTATATAGATGCGATAATGATCTTGCTGGAAGCGATCTACTTTCTCTACAACGTCGACCCGACCGTCCCATCGTCATTGCGCGTGGCTCAAGCAGCCATCCAATCTTACGACTTTGTGTCAAAGAACATGCCGTCACGGGCTGCGTTTCTGTCCGAGCAGATCGTTCGTTGGACATTTCAGTTTGCCAAAGGCTTCTTAGCAACCTCTGCATCCAAGGCGTCAGGGTGCGTTCCCCTCGAGGCGATAAATATACTTCTCGTTCTTGGCGAGGTTGGGAAAGAAGATGCTATCGCATATAAAGCATTGCGTGATTTTTGCGGACCGACTGAAAACCTAGACTACTTTGAGATTGTATCGTATTTGTTCTGTTTGAAAGGGGCAGCGATATTTAACGGACTGCGCGACGACTTGTTCGACCGCGCATCGTCGTTGTTATTGGAGGGGCGGGATTTGGCGGTTGACAGCCAGCGGGCGCATCTAGCCCTAGACATACTGGCATGCCCCTATGTCGACGCGTCCCTGCGCGCTTCGCTCTTCATAAAGTTACGCAAGCAAATGAGCCTTCCGGTCATATCGCTCGCCAATGCGAAAATAGCCGTTGCTAGTTTCGAGGCTCAACCTTGGTTTGTTCGATGGGGTGACGCGAACCTACTGCAAATGATCCGAAAGAAGGAATTGAGCGCAGTCTACTAGCCTGTTAGGTTGATAAAGGACCCATCATGTCGCTCCAGGCTGATAGCTTCGGCTGTCTCCCTATACCGTCCGATGGCTTGGCCACGTTCAAATTTGACGTTGCCATGTCGTTGATGCGGGGCCTCGTGCACACACCTAATGTGATGTGATGGGTTCACTGTCTATCTAGGCCCTGCCCATGTGACGAAGTGCGGAAAGCGTCCGGAGTGTGCCACACTAGTCGCTTTGGTACTTTTAGACGGATATCTCATAGGGTCTGTAATTCCAGTGGTCCATTGCTCCCGATGTATGATGAGTGTCAGGGTTTCACTCGCGGTAGGGACCAAACCGCTTTTCGAGCGCTGGCTGAAGCGCCCCTGCGCACCGTTACGTACGGCATCGTGACCGCGCTAATCAGCGGAGCGGGTAATACGCCTTTTTTTTGCGCTGTTTAGTTCTGCCAGCTTTGATTTGAACTGTACCTCTAAATGTTCGGCATCTGCGCCGAAGTGAGCCTCACGATGATCGTTAGCGCATAACGCAATCACATTCTTCTCGCTGTCTGGTCCCTGTTTTGCCAGAGATATGATATGATGCGTTTCAAGATAAATACCGCCATCCGGTTTCTTGAAACCTTCTCCACCGCAGTGCTCACATTTACCGTTAGCGCGCTCAATTACCTTAGCCCTGACCTTTGCATCTCGGATGAACCGCTCGCCAAAGTAGAGCTGCTTCGTCGGGACGTCTGATCCAGACAATTCGTCGAGGTCATCGATTGCGGATCGCGTCGATTTGACCCGCCCTTTTTCGATCACAACCAGTTCAAAGTTTAATTCGCGCGAGTAGCGGTAGGTATCCGAAGTGTTGAAAGATTTAGGCGCGACGCTCGGCACGTGTGCAGCAGCAAAAATCGCCTTCGCGGGAAACAGTTCACCTTCAACCGAGAGCCACGTGGTCCGTGACGTCACTCCACCAGCGTACTGCGCCAAAAAAGCGTCTCGTCCGACCTCCCGGTACTCAGCGACTTTGTCCATCACAGCAGAGCCTGTGAGCTTTCCAAATGCCGTCTTCATACTCGTACTCCTCGATAATATCGAGGGTCGCGACTGCCTCAAAGGAAGTCAACTAGCATCTGCTCCGTTGTGCGCGGGTCATGCAACGCGGAACGCCTGATCGCCGGTAGCCCAGCCGATTACCAGCGACTTCCCTGACGGAACCTTGATCGTCGCGCCCCGGCCCGGCTCGATCTGACATCCGAGAAGCGCGGCGAAACGGACGAACTCTGCATACCAACGGCGCTCGGGCGAAAATGAATGAACGATCATTCCGGCCAGCTTGGCGTCGAACCGCTCCGCCTCGATCAACGCCGACGCGGTTCGGTGCATCAGTTGGTAACGCACGTCGGAGGGGCACTCTGACATGCCGAGCAGGCTGCACAGATGAGCAAGCCGTTCGATCTTGCCCGGCGAGGCGTCGACGCTCCACTCGCCTACGGTCGGGCCAAACGGTTCATCCACCTTCCCCTCGATGGTATAGCAAGCAAGGCCGCCGGGATGGCGAACGAGCGCCAACACATCCGATTGGCTTTCGCGCGTGCCACCGGGAAGCAGGGTCTTGTGCTCGGGAACAGCGAACAGGAGATCTGGCTGGCCAAAGGCATCCGACATGATAGCCGCGACTTCCGGTGGGATCGTTTTGGCTGCTTCCCATGAATGCGCCAACGTCCGCGCCGAGTAGCCTGTTTTCCAGTGCAGGTCCGGCTGCGCGAGGAACCGTTTCCAGTCATCTTGACCTCGTGACGGCACCAATATTTTGCTCATAAACCTATACTTTTCCGTGACTTAAGGTTCATTTTCTGCCATTCTCGGTGACGAAGAAAGTCGAGGTGGATCAGATGTTTATCGGGTATGCACGTGTCTCAACGACGGATCAAATCGCCGGGCTTGATGCCCAACTTCGCGACCTTGATGTAGCCGGGTGCACACGCATCTTTTCGGAGCGGGTGTCATCGATGGCGCAACGCGACGAACTCGCGAACGCACTAGATTTCGTCAGAGACGGCGATACGCTGGTGGTGACACGGCTTGATCGGCTGGCCCGGTCAACGACAGATCTGCTCACGATCATTGCCACGGTGGAACGCAAAGCCGTCGCCCTGCGTATCCTCGACTTCGGGGGGCAGGCGGTCGATACTACATCTCCATCGGGTCGATTGATCGTCACCATGTTTGGAGCAGTAGCGCAGTTCGAGCGCGAAATTCTTTTGGTCAGGCAGCGCGAAGGCATCGCCAAGGCCAAAGCAGAGGGGAAATATCGTGGCCGCGTGCCGACCGCACGGCGCATGACCCCGGATGTCCACCATCTCCGATCCGCCGGACTAAAGCCGTCCGCAATCGCGATGCGGTTGAAGATGAGCCGCTCGTCGGTCTATCGCATACTCGCGGACGCGGCAGCATGAACAAGGCAATCCCGCACCTGTTCGCCGACGCCACCGCCAAGCTGGAGGACCTGCACGCGGTCGCCATCGAGGGCCAGCGAGCCAACAACGCCCCGGATATGCAGAACGTGCTGACGGCCCATTTACGTGACGGTCTCGTCGCGCTCGATGGCACCATTCGCGCCATTGGGATGGCGTTGGAAGGCGGCGCTCGATGACTAGCCCGTCAACCATCGATCTTGACGATTATATCGCTGCGCTGCCCGTTCGGCCCATATCGCCGCCACGGTTCCGCGTCCCCAAGCGTTACCAGACTTCGAGTTATCCGCTCCTCAAGAACTTCAACGGGTTTTCCGGGGAAGAGAGACGCAGGGGCGGGCAGTTGGGCGTCTGGCTTATCGCGGCGGGCTGTATCACGCTGCCCTACCGATGCGATATCTGCGCTTCAACCGGGCCGCTGGGGGAGCACGGGGAAAGCTACTACCATATAGGGCGTTGCCCGGCTCTCTGCCGAAGCTGCCACCGCGCCCTCCACTTTCGCACCTTTCAATGGGATGCGTGGCGTAGGCTCGTTGATGCAAATGCCGTCACTGGAAAAGAGTGGTTCGCACTGGCTCCCCGGCATGGTCTCGACCTTGCCCAGCACTTGCGGGACAAGTTCGGCTGGCGGGCTGCGGACATCGAGCGTTCGCCGTTGTCGCCGCTACCTGAAGCCATTGCGGTGCTGCTGCCCGATAACATGCTGGACCACCCAAACTTATGAATGGGAGAGCAGCGACGCGTCACCGTTTCGACCCCTGCTGGCATTTGGCGACCGTGGCGCGGCGCTGGGGAGTGGAGTAAGGTCAGGCGCGGCATAAACTCGAGATCGAAGTGAACAGGATTGTCATGGGAACGAAAGGGGCGTGGACGCCGGAGCGTCGTGCCAAGCAGGCAGCCATCATCGCCCAAACTCGACCTTGGGAGAATGCCACTGGCCCCCGGACGGACGCAGGCAAGGCCATCTCATCACGCAACGCTGACACGGGGGCAGCAGCAACGGCTGCGATGTTCAAGGCCGTCCGAATGGAAATGCGTGGCAGGGCGCTTCTCCAAGCGGAGCATCTGTTAAGGCGAATTCGCATATTGGAAGCGCGCCAATTCGACGTTCCGCTTGACGATGAATGTGGCAATCGGCCAGCCTCCGAATGAACCACGAACCTGTCCGGGCGCAACACTGCTCCCCGGCTCCTCTATAGAGATGTAGTAAGCCGAAATGTTCGTGATCATGATCATCAACGGTGTATGACGTTGGCTGATAGTGTGCGTTCTAGCATCGTGCGAGCGCGCCAAAGGAGCAGGAACAGCCTCCTAGCATTTGCCGATCCGCTTATGCCCTCTTTCAACGAAACTGGCATTGATCGTCTTCAGGTTCGGGTCAGGGGCATTTGCCGAAGTATCCAGCCCGGCAGTTCGTCGAGAGAATATCGTTCGTTGGTGGCGACAAATCATCCCGACATCGACTGGGTTGCAACGCCGCGTATATCCGGCAACCAGAGCGAGATTGTTACCCGTGCCAATATCGCCGCTACCATCGGCTTTAGATTGGTCGTCCGTGACAAAGATCACCACCACGCTGCGACTACGATTGACTATGCCTGCAATCCAACTCGGACGCTTGCCGATCTTCTCCTTCGATTTCGCGACATCGACGATATCGAGCACGTCGTTGACGAAATCAACGCGGTTGATTTTTTCACCGAGACGCCGGGACTACCGCACTCGCTGGACCATCAAACAAACTGGATCGCCGACCCCGATCTTGCGCATCGAGCGTTTGGCAGCGACGTTTTCACGGCGTTCCTGCCTATTTACGTGAGACAGCTACGAAGGCTTTCGGCGCTCCTTGTTTCGCCGGACTTCTACAGCGAAGTGGTGGAAGAGGGCGCTGACGATGTCGTTCGATCCAACGGCTATGAGGTGCGAATGGAATGGGGCCGCGCCTCCGCCCCGCAGGCCGAAACCTATTTCGAGCGACATCACGGATCGGCGCAGGCGGTCGTCCGTAGTGCTGCGCAAAACGTGCTTACCAAACTCGATGATGTCACCGTCAGGCACCATCTGTTCGAGACAGGGTTCGCGAGGCGCGGCGACCTGTTTTCGATGCGATGTCGGCTTCCACATGATCGCGAATTATCGGTGTACGCCAAGGATCATAACCGGCTGCGTTTCGAGGTCAGTCGCAAGAAAGCAGGGCGCTATCTCGCTCCGGTGCCACCGGGACCATCTGGACGTCTGCTGGCCATTATGACGTCGGAGCGCGAGGCGCTGCTGACGGCGCTTCAGTGGCGCGTCGTGGGGGAGTTGTTGTCCGAGCATCCAGTGCCCCTTGTTGGCGATCTGCTGTCATTGGTGACCCTGACGGCGTCCGCGTGTGACAAAAGCGGGAGCAGTTTCCGGGCGACGATATCTGCACTTTTGGCTGATGGCGGTATCAGTGAGACCGAGAGCAATGCGGCTCTGATAGTCGCTCTGGTGCGAAGTGGTGTCCTTGAGCGGACAACGTTGCGGCGGCGCGACCACGGAATGCCGAAGCGATTTGCTCTTCGCGGAGCATATTTTTCTGCGTTTGAGGCAATACTCGATGCACTTAGTACAAGCGATGGCGATTAGGTAGGCGCTCATAGGTGCTACAAAACGTGCAACAAAACTCGTTTTAGTATGCCACTAACATATTGAAAAAGAATAGATCATTTCGTCTCGGTTCGTCTCCAGCCCTGTCCACCAACACCCAATCCTTCCGCGTCCGGCGATGATCAAGCATCACTGGGTTTTGCAGCTTGGCCATGGGGAGGTTTTTGCTGGCCCCGTTACCTTAGTCGACGATCGTCTTGTCGCTGGCGGGGTCGCTATGGAATTCGTGCCACACGCCGTTCAGCACCGCGACACCGACGGCCAGGCCAAGGCCCAATATCCAGGTGAAATACCACATCAGATCAATCCTTTCGCGGCAATCAATAATAATCGGGGTTGAACCGGATCTGTTCGGTCGTGATGCGACCGAACATCACGCGATAGGCCCAGGCGGTATAGGCCAGCACCAAAGGCAAGAAGATGATCGTGACGATCAGCATCAAGAACAGCGTCGGCTGGCTTGATGAGGCATTCCAGGCGGTCAGGCTTGATGCCGGGTCGATCGAGCTAGGCAGGATGAAGGGAAACATCGACAGGCCAACGGTGGCGATGATGCCGATATTGGCCAATGATGAGCCGGCAAATACCAGCAGATCGCGCCGTACGGTAATTCCCAGCATGGCGATCAGTGGCCCGATCAGCCCCAGCACTGGTGCTGCCATCATCCAGGGATGCGCGGTGAAATTATCGAGCCAGGCCCCAGGTGCGGCAACGGCCTTGATCAGATGCGGGTTGGACGGGCCGGCCGGATCAATCAACCCTTCCAGGCGGAAGCCCAGGCTGCCCCAGGCGACAAAGGCACCGCCGCCCAGGAACAACAGGATCGCGATCGGTGCAGCGATTCGGCCATAAAGTCGGGCGCGGTTCAGCACTGGGCCGGGTTCAAGTTTCAAGCTGAGCCAGCCAGCGCCGTGCAGCACCAGCATCGCCACCGACAGCAGACCGGTCAGCAGGCTGAAGGGCGTGAACAAGCCGAGCAGGCCGCCTTCATAAAAGGAGCGTAAATCGCTATCGAGCCGAAACGGTGCCCCGAGCAGCACATTGCCGACAGCAACGCCGAACACCAGGGCGGGCACAAAGCCGCCGATGAACAATGCCCAATCCCAGCGGCTTCGCCATTTCGGATCATGATGTTTGGAGCGATATTTGAAGCCCACCGGCCGCAGGATCAGCGCGGCCAGCACCAGGAACATCGCAAGGTAAAAGCCTGAAAAGCTGACGGCATAGACCAGCGGCCAGGCGGCAAAAATCGCGCCGCCGCCCAGAATGAACCACACTTGGTTGCCCTCCCAGGTCGCGCCGATGGTGTTGATGACCAGTCGCCGCTCTTCATCGCTGCGCGCGACAAAGGGGAGCAAGGCGGCAGCGCCAAGATCGAAACCGTCGGTAAGCGCAAAGCCGATCAGCAACACGCCCATCAACGCCCACCAAATGATCCGCAGCGTTTCATAATCCAGCGGCACAGCCATTTTGGGTCTCCCGGTCGATTATTCAGCAGGAACGGCAAAAGCCGGGCTTGGTTCTGGGGCAGGCGGCACGGCATCATGGCGTGGTTGCCACGGCGTATAGGTTTCCGGGCCCTTCTTGATCATCGCCACCATCAGCCGCACCTCTATCACGGCTAGCGTCCCATAAAGCAGGGTGAAGCCGATAATCGTCGTCCAAATCGCCGAAATGCTCAGGCTCGATGCGCCCAGGAAAGTCGGCAGGACCCCATCGACTGCCCAAGGCTGGCGACCGATTTCCGCGACCAGCCAGCCAATCTCCGCCGCCAGCCAGGGCAGCGGGATGATCAACACGGCCGCGCGCAAAAACCATTTGCGATCGAAGCGGCGGGTGTTCGCGAAATAGAGCGCCACCCCGAAAAAGGCGATGAAGAAAAAGCCCAGACCGGCCATGGCCCGGAACAGCCAGAATAAGGCGGGCACGTTGGGCACGGTCGACCACGCCGCCTTGTCGATCGTCGCGGCATCTGCCGTGCGCGGATCGGCGACATAGCGTTTCAGCAGCAAGGCATAGCCAAGATCGTGCTTGCTGCGTTCAAACGCCGCGCGCGCGCTGATGTCCTTGGGATTGGCCTTTAGCCGTTCCAGCGCATCATAAGCGGGCAAGCCATTGACGATGTGATCGCGCGCATCAGCGACGAGCGGATAAATGCCCTCGACAACGCCCGTCAGGCTGCGCGTGCCGATCAAGCCCAGCACATAGGGGATCTTGACCTGATACAGCGTCTCGCGGCCCTGGTTAGAGGGCATGCCGAACACCGTAATCCCGGCGGGTGCCGGTTCGGTGTGCCATTCGGCTTCGATCGACGCGAGCTTCATCTTCTGGTTGTCGGTCAGCGCATAGCCGCTTTCATCGCCCAGCACGACGACCGACAAGGCGGACGCTAGGCCGAAAGCGGCGGCGACCGCGAAGCTGCGCTTGGCAAGCTCAAGATGGCGGCCTTTGAGCAGATAATAGGCCGAAACGCCAAGCACGAACACCGATGCCGTCACATAGCCAGCGCTCACCGTATGGACGAACTTGGCCTGGGCGACGGGGTTGAACAACATCGCGCTGAAATCGGTGACTTCCATGCGCATCGTCATTGGGTTGAAGACCGAACCCACCGGATTTTGCATCCAGCCATTGGCGATCAATATCCACAACGCCGACAAATTGGAGCCCAGCGCGACCATGAAGGTGGTGGCGAGGTGCTGGCGCTTGCTCAGCCGGTCCCACCCAAAAAACATCAACCCGACAAAGGTCGCTTCGAGGAAGAAGGCCATCAGCCCCTCGATCGCGAGCGGCGCGCCGAAAATGTCGCCGACATAATGCGAAAAATAAGACCAATTGGTGCCGAATTCGAATTCCATCGTCAGCCCGGTGGCGACGCCGAGCACGAAATTAATCCCGAACAATTTCGCCCAGAACCGCGTCACATCGCGCCAAATTGGGCGATCGGTCATCACATAAACGGTTTCCATGATGACCAGAATGAACGACAGGCCCAGCGTCAACGGCACGAACAGGAAATGATACATGGCGGTCAGCGCAAACTGGAGCCTCGACAGTTCGACGACAGCCATGTCCATTGGATATTCCTCGATGCGATTCGCCAATGTGCGCCTGTTAGCGCGAAACACGCTTTAGCGCGACAAAGGCAATTGCCCTCTCATGGCTATTAATTCCTCACCACCGCATCATGCGTAAACAGAAACTTGCTGGCTGGGCTTGGCTGATCGATGTCGCCGGGGCAGCGCTGTTTGCCTGGGGCATCGCAGCGGCA
Source organism: Sphingomonas sp. 28-62-20 (assembly GCF_002281505.1). Lineage (NCBI taxonomy): Bacteria > Pseudomonadati > Pseudomonadota > Alphaproteobacteria > Sphingomonadales > Sphingomonadaceae > Sphingomonas > Sphingomonas sp. 28-62-20. The sequence goes on along the minus strand of NZ_NCGH01000032.1, from coordinate 20,142 downwards.
ATCAGCGTGCTAGCGGGCGGCGGTGCGCTGCCGATAGCGGCGCCAGTCGCCATGGTCATGGGGGGGCTGATCCGCGCGGCGTCGGTGATGCTGGTCCACAGATTGGCGATCGCGGGCGCGCAACGCACAGCGGCGGGCGTGCGGCAGGCGATGGTTGCCCGGCTACTCTCCGCGCCGCTGCCGTTCGCGCCGCTGATTGGCCAGGCGGCTGTGCTGGCGATCGATCATCCCCAGACAATCGAACATTATGAAGCCCGCTTCGTGCCTGCCCGACTGGCGGCCAGCGCCGCGCCGATGCTTGTCCTGGTAATCATTGCCTTTGCCAGCCTGGTCGCCGCCGGGATCCTGTTTGCCACGCTGATTCCCTTTGCCCTTGGCATGATCCTGACCGGATCGCTGGCACGTGGCGCGTCTGAGCGGCAGCTGGCGGCGCTTGGCCAGTTGTCGGGGCTGTTCGTCGATCGCGTCCGCACCCTGCCGATCATCCGCCATTTCGGCGCCGAGGAACGAATCGCCCGTCAGGTTGAGGCGGCGACGCGCGATGTCGCCGATCGCACAATCACCGTGCTGCGCGCAGCCTTTCTCTCCAGCGCGACCATGGAGTTTTTCGCCGCGCTGTCGGTTGCCCTAGTCGCGGCTTATTGCGGGTTTAGCCTGCTTGGGCTGCTGCCCTTTCCCGCCCCCGAGGCGCTAACGCTGCGCGAAGCCTTTTTCGCACTCGCCATGGCCCCCGAATTCTATCTGCCGATGCGCCGGATGGCGGCGGCCTATCATGAAAAGCAGCTTGGCGAAGCGGCGATGGCTGAACTCCGCCCAATCCTCGACACTGCAATCGCCCCGCCGCCACAGGCGCGTTATGTCGGCGTCGCGGCGCAAGGCTTGACGATTGACTGGCCGGGGCGCCGGATCGGCCCCGTCAATCTGTCGATCGGCGCCACCGGCATGATCGCCATTACTGGGCCCACGGGCAGCGGCAAGACCAGCATGCTCGCCGCCATTGCCGGGCAGATCATCCCCAGCAGCGGATCGGTAACCGCCATCGCGCCCGATGATATCGCCTGGGCGGCGCAGCGCCCGCTGATCCTGCCCGGCAGCTTGCGCGACACGCTGGCGCTGGCCCGGCCCGGCGTGGATGACGCGGCGATTATCGCGGTCGCGGAACGTGTCGGGCTGATGCCGTTGATCACTGGCCGGGCGGAGGGGCTGGACCTTTCGCTTGATCATCGCGGATCGGGCCTGTCGGGCGGTGAGCGCCGCCGGATCGGGCTTGCCCGCGCCTTGCTCTCCGGCCGGCCGCTGCTGCTTTGCGATGAGCCGACTGCCGATCTTGATGCCGAAAGTGCCGAGGCCATTATCGCGCTGCTCCACGATATTGCCCGCCATCAGGCCGTCATCGTCGCCACCCATGATGGGCGGCTGATCGACCGCGCCGATGCGGCGGTGCACCTATGAGCCAGCCAAAGCCACCCGCCGATTTGGGGCTGGGCGAACGCGGCACGCTGCGCTGGGCGTTGATCTGCGCGGTGCTTGCCGGGGTCTCGTCGATCCTGTTGCTGGCGCTGTCGGGCTGGTTCCTGACCGCCGCCGCCTTGGCCGGGGCAGCGGGGGGCGGGGCGGTGCTGGCGTTTAATTATCTGCTGCCCAGCGCGGCGATCCGGGCGCTGGCGATCATCCGGACCGGCAGCCGTTATGGCGAGCGGTTGCTGGCGCACCGGGCAGCGTTGCTCGGCATGGCAAAGCTGCGCGCTGATTTGTTCGGCAAGCTGGCCGTGCAGGACAGTCGCCTGGCCGATGACCTTTCCGGCGGCGATGCCAGCGCGCGATTGATCGGCGACATCGCCGCGCTTGAAGATCTGGTCGTCCGACGCCCAACCCGGCCAGCGAGCCTGATCGCCGCGACTTTTGCGGTGGGCCTGACGCTTTTCGCCGGTTGGGCAGCGGCGCTAACGCTCGCGGCGATGCTGGCGGCACTGCCGCTGCTGCTTGCGCTTGCTGCCAAGCGATTGACCGCGTCCCCGGCGCATGACGCTGCCGATGCGCTGGGCGAGTTGCGGACCCGCTTCGTCGATCTCGCCGCCGCCCGGCCGGAGATTATTGCTTATGGCCTTGGTGATCGCGTGACCGCCGATCTCGCTTTCCCCGCCGCACGGCTCGATTCTGCCCGGGCAAAGCTGTTTCGCGGGGAGGGAGCAATTGCGGCGCTGATGCTGGCCTATGGTGCGCTGAGCGCCGCGCTGGTGCTGGCGCTTGCTCGCGGCCCGGCTGCCGAGGTCGCGCTGGCCTTGCTAGCCGCGACGGCATCGGTTGAGGCGATGGCTGCCTTTGCCCGCACCGCGCTGCGCCAGGCGAGCGTTGATGAATCGCTGGCCCGGCTGGCGGTATTGACTGGCTTGCCCGGCCAACTGGCCCCATCGTCGGCGACTGCGCCAACCCCTGCGACTATCACGCTCGGTGCGTATGACCTGGCACCGGGATCGCGCCTTGCCATCACCGGCATTTCAGGATCGGGGAAGACGCGACTGGTTGAGGCGCTGGCCGGGCTGCGACCGGCGATCCACGCCATTGCCCTGGACGCGGTGCCGATCGCTGACTGCCCGGCCGATTGGCTGCGCGGGCAGCTGGCGCTATCGCCGCAGGACGCGACATTGATTGCGGGCACGATTGCCGACAATCTCCGCCTCGCTCGCTCGCGCGTGACCGCTGACGAGATGCACGTCGCGCTCATCACCGTCTGCCTCGCCGATCGTATTGCGACGATGCCGGACGGCCTTGAGACGCGGATTGGTGAGGATGGCGGCACACTGTCGGGCGGGGAGCGCAAGCGGTTGTCGCTTGCCCGCGCGCTGCTCGCCGGGCGGCCCTGGCTGATCCTGGACGAGCCAAGCGAGGGATTGGATGCGGGGACCGAGGCCGATCTGATCGCCCGGCTCGATCACTGGCTCACCACCAGCGGCACTGGGCTGATCCTGGTGTCGCATCGTCCTGCACCGCTCGCGCTGGCGGATCGCCGCGTCGATATCACCAAGATCGTCGCCTGATACCGCACCCTGTGGACATGCCTACCAAAAGGGTGAAAGCGACAGGCCAGCAGACCCCGGCCCACATTCAAGGAGCGCCCGCATGACCGCCCCCGAAAACCCCAGCATCAACGATTGGGCCGGCGCACGTGGCGAGAAATGGCTGGCGCAGCTTGGCCAGATGGAGGCGATGCTGGCACCAGCCGACCAGCCGTTGATCGACCAACTTGCGCTAAAGGGCGGGCGGCGGATTGCTGATCTTGCCTGTGGCGGCGGCGGGACCACATTGGCGGTCGCTAAGGCTGCTGATCCGGATGCGGCGATTTTTGGCTATGATATTTCGCCGGCCTTGGTCTCCTTTGCTCAGCAACGCGCGGCAGGGCAGGGGGCAGACCAGCCGGGTACGGCACCGGTTTTTGCGGTGGGGGACAGTGCAACCCTGCAGGTCGACGATCGCTTTGATCGCATCATCTCGCGCTTCGGCACGATGTTCTTTCCCGAACCCGCGCGCGCCTTTGCCAATATCGCGCAGTTGCTTGCGCCCGGCGGCCGTTTCGCCTTTGCGGTGTGGGGGCCGCTCGCTGACAATTACTGGATGGGGATCATCCGCGAGACGGTGGGCGAACTCGTCGATCTGCCGGTGGTGCCAGCCGATGCGCCCGGGCCGATGCGCTATGGCGAGGTGAGCGTGCTGCTGCGCCTGCTCGCCGATGCTGGCTTTGGCGATGTAACGGTGCAGGATTGGCGCGGCGATCTGGCGATTGGCGGCGGGCTTGCGCCGCGCGCGGCGGCGCAATTCGCGATAGACGGCATGTCCGTCGCCCAAGTGCTGGCCGACAAGGGCCCGGCGCTGGTGGCGCGCGCGGTGGACTTGCTGGCCGATCGGTTCGCGGCGCATTGGGAAAATGATGCCGTGCGGCTGCCCGCGCGGGTGCACCTGGTGAGCGGCGGGCGCTGAGCTTTTGGGATCACGAAAGGACAGCGCATGACCACCGATATTCTCGTTTGCCCGCATTGCCAGGGGCTGAACCGCGTGGCTGCGGCCCGGCTGGGCGACCAACCTAGTTGCGGCAAATGCCACCGTCCGCTCACCACCGCCGCCCCGATCGACGCTGATCAGGCGCTGTTCGACAAGATGGTGGCGAAAAGCAGCGGGCCGGTGCTGGTTGATTTCTGGGCGAGCTGGTGCGGCCCCTGCCGCATGATGGCCCCCGCCTTCGCGGCCGCTGCGGCCGATCTTGATCCGGGTGTGCGGCTGCTAAAGGTCGATACCGAAGCCGAACAGAGCCTCGCGGCGCGTTACGCGATCCAATCAATCCCGACGCTGATCCTGTTCAAAGGCGGCCGCGAAATCGCGCGGCAAGCGGGCGCAATGGATAAGACGGGGATTTTGCGGTGGGTGGCGGCCACACAAAGTTGATGAACTGCCGCCGCCGCCGTTCGGCATGCGCCTCGACATCAAACGAGGGTCATCGTGCCGGGCAAGCCTGCGCTCTCCCGATCGACCGGGATGATGAAGCGCTGGCCCTGCGGTGTCAGGCCTACATAGGTGGTGACGCCATAGGTGTCGGCGATCAGCGTCGGGGTCAGCACGTGATCGGGGGTGCCCTGGGCGATTATCCGCCCGGCGCGCATCAGGATGATCTGATCGGCAATCCGTGCGGCATGATTGAGATCGTGGAGCACCACCACCACCCCGGCGCCAGCACGCGCGACCCGGCGCAGGCAATCGAGACCGTCGAGCTGGTGCGCTGGATCAAGATTGGCGAGCGGTTCGTCGGCGAGCAGCCATTCGGGCGTCCCCGCCAGCACCCGCGCCAGCAGCACGCGCGCGCGTTCGCCGCCCGACAGGCTGTTGACGACGCGGGTGGCAAATTGAGTGACATCGGTGGCCGCCATTGCAGCCGTAATAGCGGTGCGATCCGCAGCGCTCTCTCCCCAGCGCCCGCGATAGGCAAAGCGCCCCAGCCCAATCAGCGTGGCAACATCGATATCCCAATGAACGTCGCCGGTTTGCGGCAAAAAGCCGATCCGCCGGGCGAGGTCGCGCCGGTCAATCGTCGTTCGCGCCACCCCGCCCAGCCGGACGACGCCCGAATCCGCCGCGCGCAATCCAGCGAGGCAAGCGAGCAGCGTCGATTTCCCCGCACCGTTGGGCCCGAGCACAACGGTCACCGTGCCGGGGGCGAAGCTAGCGCTCACCTTATCGAGGATCGTCGCGCCATCCAGCGTCAGTGACAGGTTGTCGGCGGCAAGCATCGTCATGCCAGCCTCCGCCGCATCCGCAGCAACAGCATCAGGAAAAACGGCCCGCCGAGCATCGACATGGCAATGCCCAGCCGCAATTCGCTCACCGTCGGCAAGGCACGCACCGCGCTGTCAGCCACCAGCAGCAGCAGCGCGCCGCCCAGCGCCGAGGGCAGCAGCACCGCCGATGGCCGGTGTCCAGCAAAGGGGCGGACAAGATGCGGTACGATCAACCCGACAAAGCCGATCACCCCAGCGGCGGCCACAGACGCGCCAACGCACAGGCCGACCCCAAGTACGATCAGTATTTGCAGCCGTAGCGGATCGACCCCCATTGTCCGTGCCGTCGTCTCGCCCAGCGTCAGCGCATCGAGCGCCCGCCCCGTCATCGCCAGCAGCGCCATGCCCAGCGCGGTGATCGGCAGCGCCAGCGCCACGTCATTCCAGCTGCGATCGGTCAGCGCGCCCATCAGCCAGGTGACGATCTGGGACGTGACAAACGGGGTGGGGGCCAGGCTGATCGCCAATGCCGTCAGCGATCCGGCGACGCTGGACAGGATCACCCCGGCCAACGTGAAGACGATCAGGCTCGCCGATCGCCCGACGATCAGCGCCAGCAACGCCATGGCCACGCCTGCGCCCGTCAGCGCGAAGATCGGCAACAGCCATGCCGACGCGCTATAGCCAAAGAACAGCGAAATCACCGCGCCCAACGCTGCGCTGGCCGAAACCCCGAACAAGCCGGGATCGGCCAGCGGATTGCGCAGATAGCCCTGCATTGCGGCCCCCGACAGCCCCAACCCAGCGCCAACGACAGCGGCGAGCACGGTGCGCGGCAGCCGCAATTCCATGACGATCAACCAGCGTGGATCGGCGCTGCCCCAGGCGCTGGGCGGTACCCAAATCTTGCCCGCCACCAGCGACACCAGCATCGCCGCGACGATCGCACTGGCGAGCAGCGCATTGAACCGGCGCGTTCGGCTCATAATGATCGCCGCACGTCAGCCAGACGCGTGACCGCATCGATGATCGTCGGCCCGCCGCAATGCAGCAGCCGTTCGCCAAAATCACGCACCGCAACGCTCGGCTTCAAGCGATTGAGCACGGGATGGCCGAGCATCCGATCGGCCTGTTTCGCGTCGCGATCGCCCACCGCGAGCAATACGCGTGGCGGGCGCGCGACAAGATATTCTAGCGGCAACACATCCCATTGCTGCAGGCCATATCTGGCGCTGAGGTTGCGAAAGCCAGCGACGCGCAGCAGTTCATCGGCAAGCGTGCCACTGCCCGGCACCAACCCGCCGCCCTGCCAGATCAGCGCAGGGATAGGGGCGTGGCCGGGATTACCCGCCGCCCGAACCGCGGCGTTCACCTGGGCGACCAGCCGTTCGCCGCGATCGGCATGGCCGGTGACGCGGGCGATGGCGCGGATCTGGTCGTTGCTCTCAGCGATGCTGGCGGGCACCGGCAGTTGCACCAGCCGGATGTGCAGGCGCGCCAGCGCAGCGATCGTCGGGGGCGCGACATGGCCACCGGCGATGACGATATCGGGGGACAGCGCCACCACCTCTTCGGCGGTGCCCGATGTTGCCGTGAAGCGCGCCGCGATCGACAACGGGATCGATGTCGATCGCCGATCTTGCGAATAATGGCTGATAGCGGCGATCTGCGCGGGATCGGCGACCCGCACCAGCACCGCATCGACACACGGGTTGATCGATACGATGCGCGGCAGTTGGGGCCGGGGAAGACGCGGCAGCCGCCCGGCGCTGGCGGTTGCCGCCAGCGCCGTCCCCAACACCGCCAGGATCACTCCTGCCCGCATCAATAGCGCAGCCGAATACCGGCATAGGCTGCGCGACCGATCGATCCGAACCCGAACGCGGTCTCGTATCCTTCATCGAACAGATTTTCGATCCGGCCGTAGAGATCGACCCGCGACGTGACTGGAAAAGAAGCGCGCAGATCAGCCAGCACATATCCTTCCAGCCGGGTGCTGTTGCTGGCATTCTCGAAGCTCTGGCCGACATGAGTCAGTGTCACGCCCGTCTCGAGCCCGAACGACCAGCGGTAATCGACCAACGTTGTCACGCTGTGCTGGGGACGCCGGGCGAGCTGTCTGCCGAAATTGGCGTTACGTGGGGATCGGTTGGTCGCATTGGTGTAGGTATAATTCGCCTGCACCTGCAGCGCCTGCATGGGCTGGATCGTCAAGCCGAATTCAACGCCTTCGGCACGCGCCCGGGCAACATTGTCAAAGGTACCGAAAGGCCGGTTCGTACAAATGCCGGTCCTTGGCAGGGGGCAGGAGACGAAGGCGATCAGATCGGTCGAATCGCGCCGAAAATAGGTCGCGCTGGCGGTCAGGGTGCTGCCGATCAGTTTTTGGGTCACCCCCGCATCCCAGCCATACGATCGCTCGGGCTGCAACAGTTGGTTGCCGAAGTTGCTCTGCAGCTGGAAAAGCGACGGTGCCTTGAACCCCTCGGCATAGCTCGCGCGGATTGCCGTACCCGTCGCGTCCGATGTCCATACCCCGCTCGCGGCGAAAGTTGTCGCGCCGCCGAAGCGGTTGTGATCATCATGCCGCACCCCGCCCGTTACCGACAACCCGGCAAGTGGCGTCAGCAAAAGCTGGCCATAAATGCTGTCGATCCGCGCGCGCGACCGGGCGACCGGGCCGCCCGAACTGCTCGTGGTGGACCGTGACGTCTCGCGCTCGAGCCCGGCCGTCGCCTGCCAGCCATCGGTAATGTCGAAAACACCCTGATATTCGAACCGCTCGTTACGCCCCGTTCCGGCAAAGGTTTCGACTGGCGCGCCGGTGAGGTTGACGCTCCGGCGGCGCGTATCGGTGTAAGCAAAGCCCGCGCGGTTGCGGAACCGGCCATCGAAAAGCACGACGTTGAGGCCGGTATAGGCGACAATCTCCCGCGTGCGGGATTCCTCGTTGACATCGCCCAGCGCAAAAGTCGGCGGTGGGAAGCCGTCGATATTGACGCGCCCGTTGGAAAACCAGCCGCGGGCATCAATCGACAGCCAGTCGGTCAGCGCCAGGTTGAGATTGGCGTTGGCGCCGAAATTTTCATAGCCGTCGCGTTCCCGTGCACCGCGCGCTTCGCTGAAAGACGAGATGCCGCTTGATCGAAACCAGCCACCGCCGGCGCTCAGCGACAACGGACCGGCCTTGCCGGCGATGTTGCCCACGATTTGCCCAGTATCGCGAAAACCATATTCGCCGCGCAAATTGACGGTCAATTGCTCGGTCGGCGCACGCGTGATCATGTTGACGACGCCGCCGATCGCCTGGCTGCCCCAGAGCACCGAAGAGGGCCCCCGCAGCACTTCGATCCGCTCGATATTGCCGATCAGCAGATTGCCGAAGAAGAACCCGCCGCCGGGCGATGACGGATCGTTGAGTTTCACGCCGTCGATCAGTGCTACGGTTTGTTCGCTCTCGGCGCCACGAATGAACACCGATGTCACGCTGCCGACACCGCCGTTGCGGGCAACCGTCACCCCAGGCACGGTTCGTAGCACATCGCTGACCGTCACTGTCTGGCGACGCTCAAGTTCGGCTGAATCGACCACTGTCACAGACTGGCCGATACGATCGATCGGCTGCGGCGATCGATTGGCGGTAACGACGATGACGGGTTCGCTGGCTGCATTCCCGGCAGCCTGTTGCGCATGGGCCTGGCCACCCAGCCCGAATGTGGCGGTGGCAAAAAATAACGTGGATTTCGTAAATGATAGATGCATGGTATCCCCTTCTCTCAACAAAAAAGGGGTCGCACGCGCCAATGGCACGACAGCATCATCGCCGGTTGTCACCTGCGCGCGCCACCCCGTTCGATGTCGTCACGCGAGGAAAGACCCTCGATCACGCTGAACACCCCGTCCGCGCAAAGGACCGACTGCGACAGGCAGGTCTCCTGGCTCCCGGGTCACAGCAATCGCCCCGCCTTCCCGGATATTTGCATATCCAGTGGCATTTCAGGGCGACCGCTCACCGGTCACAGTTGCGGGGACAGCCGCGGCATACAGGGCGATTCCCTGCTTCCGCGTTCCCTATTATTCCCCTCTCGGGGAACCTGACGCACGGCTTTGATAATCAGATGAAGCGTTTGAGACAAGTCGCTTAGCGCGTCGGGCGGCGCGCCCAGCATTGCTTTCGATTAAAACTGACCCCGCATCGTCATGCATCTGCCCTCATATTGCAGCGCAGCATTCACAGTCCTCCTCCAGGGGTTTGGCTCCACCACGGGGACATTTCATGACATCCTATCGTTCGCTTACCGCAGCGCTGCTCCTGTCCACTTCCTTCGCCGCCACTGCCGCCCATGCGCAATCAACCGAGTCGCAGGAACTGACGACGAACGAAGCCGGAGCAAGCGATCCCGACATCCTCGTCACTGCCCAGAAGATCGAACAGCGCGCGGTTGACGTGCCGATCACCATCTCGGTCAATAGCGGTGCGCGGCTGCGCGAACTTGGCGTTTCTGATCTGGACGAGCTTTCAAATTTCGTGCCCGGCCTGAACATCCAGGAGCAAAGCGCGAACAATCCCGGCATCGTCATTCGCGGCATCACGTCAGACAGCGGCTCAGCCCAGCAAGCCCCCCGCGTGACGCTCTACTATAACGGTGTCGATATCTCGCGCTCGCGCGGGTCCTATCAGGCGATTTATGACGTCGACCGGATCGAAGTGATCAAGGGTCCGCAGGCAACATTGTTCGGCACCGCCTCTGCGGTTGGTGCGATCAGCATCGTTTCAGCGCGACCGAAGCCCGGTTTTTCGGCTCAGTTGACTGGCGGCTATGGCAATTTTGACGCGTATCTCGTTTCGGGTTTCGTCAATGCCGGCAATGACACGATCGCGCTCCGCCTGGCGGGTGAATATAAAAATCGCGACGGCTATGTGACCAATCTGTCGGCTCGGCAGCCGAACCGGCTCTATTCGCAGGATCAGCTCGGGCTGCGCGCCTCGCTGCGCTACACGCCTGTCGATGCGCTGACCGTCGATTTGATCGGCACCTATGATCGCCAGCGTAATGGCGGCACGCCCTTCATCTCGGGTACTCTCCCGACCGAGGCTGGCCGGGCCAATCCCTTTGGGGCGGCCAATCTTTCCGGGTCGCCGGTTTCCGCCGCCGTGCTCGGCGCGCCGAATCTGGGCCTGACGCGTGACGTCTATGACGCGAATCTGACTGTCGCCTATGATTTCGCGCCTGGCTGGACCTTCACGACCGTCAATGGCTATCGCCGCTTCGACAGTCTGGAGATTTTCGACGCAGACGGTTCGCGTGCCTTCTTCCTGGAATTCGCCGAAAATGCGTTCGGCTATCAGTTCAATCACGAATCGCGCTTTGCCTATAAGGACGATCATTTCCGCGCAGCATTTGGCGGGAATTTCTTCCGTGAAGACAGCCAGCAGGTGGTGCCGTTCTCCAGCAACGAGGCGACCTATTTCACCTGTGCGGTTGCGGCGACGCGGCCCAATTGCGTTTTGCCCAATGGCACCGTTCCCGCTGAAGCCGGACCGCTGACGCTGTACCAATCGGTGTTCGGCAATATCGGCAAGAACGACACCTATTCGCTGTTCGGCGATGTTACCTGGCTGGCAACACCGCGATTGGAACTGACGGCGGGTGCCCGTGTATTGATCGAACAGCGCAGATCAGGCTTTTTCGCCACGGTGCCGCGTTCGCGATTGAACCCGGCGCTCGCCTCGCTGATCCCTGGTCAGGTCGATACTGCTGGCCAGACTTTTTTCGTACAGGACAGCTTTTCGGCCGTGCTGCCCCGCTTCAATGCGCTGTACCGGGTCAGCGATAACATCAATGTGTTCGCCACGATCTCCAAAGGCCGCCGCTCGCCGACGGTCCAGCTTGGCGCGCGGGCAACCGCAACCGGGCCAGTGGCCGCGCTCACGCCCGTGGCTGAAGAAAATGTCTGGAATTATGAAGGCGGCATCAAGGGTAAGATTGGCCCCGTCTCCGGATCGCTCGGCGTCTATTATCAAAACTACACCGATTTCCAGGTGAGTGTGGTCCAGCCCAACGGTACCACGCTGACGCAGAGCGCAGGCAATGCGAATAACTTTGGCGTGGAGGCAGAAGCCAATTGGCGGGTTGCGCCCTGGCTGAACATCTTCGGCAATATCGGCTATATCAATGGCGGGATCAGCCGCGACAGCGCCTTTTCGCCGGCCTTTGCCGGTGCGCGTTTCCGCCTGCAGCCGGAAATCCAGACGGCCGCTGGCTTCACCATTGATGCACCGTTGGGGGGCGGCATTCGGGTCTTTGCTACCCCGACCATGACCTATCGCAGCCAGATCTTCTTCGAATTGCCCAACAACCCGCTGATTTCGCAGGCGGGCGTCACGCTCTATAATGCCCGCGCCGGCGTCAGCTTTGACAATAATCGTTTCGAGATTGCCGGCTTCGTTCGCAATGCCAGCAATGAGCGCTATCTGCTCGATGCGGGCAACACGGGCGGCGCCTTTGGCATTCCGACTTTCATTCCGGGCGAGCCGCGCTTCTATGGCTTCCAGGTTTCGGCCAAGTTCTAACCCACGGGCCAGCGGGCGGGGATGTTTCCTCGCCCGCTGGCGTCCCTGAAATTCCGGGCGCGGCGGGCTCCGCGCCGATTGACCGGGCAAGCCAAGCTGGTAGCGTTACGCGCATTCCCGCGCCCCTGCACGCGCCCCTGCCTGCAACTTGCCACCGGAGCAGCCCGATGTACGATCAGATGCCATCCGCCGCAGGCCTTGTCGCCAGCGATCCCGATGCCGATTGGGGCTTGCCCGGCTGGACCTATAACGACCCCGATTTCTTTGATGCGGAAATGGCCGCCGTCATTCGCCCGTCCTGGCAGATCGTCTGCCACGAAAGCGATCTCGCCCGCACGGGAGACTGGCGATCGATCGATTATGTTGGCGAAAGCGTCATCGTCGTGCGCGGCGAAGACGGCGTTGTGCGCGGCTTTACCAATGTCTGCCGCCACCGTGCGATGCGGCTGCTGGATGGGACGGGCGGCTGCGCCAAGAAGATCATCTGCCGCTATCATGCCTGGGCTTATGAGCTTGACGGGCGGCTGACCGGCGTCCCTGAAAGCCGCGATTATCCGATGCTCGACAAAGCCAGCCAGGGGCTGAGCCCGGTCGGCCTAGAAATCTGGCGCGGCTTTGTTTTTGTCCGGCTGGACGATGATGGCGGACCATCCGTGGCGGCAATGATGGCGCCCTATGAGCAGGAGATCGAACCGTATCGCTTCGCGGATTTGCGCACGATCACGCCCGCCTATGTGCGGCCGCGCGCGGTCAACTGGAAGAATATCGGCGATAATTATTCGGACAATCTGCACATCCCGGTTGCGCATCCGGGGCTGACCCGGCTGTTCGGCAAAAGCTATGCGATCGCCGCTGAACCCTATGTCGACAAGATGTCGGGCTATCTGGTCGACAAGCCGTCGGTTGATCCGTGGGAACGCTTCTACCAGACTCATTTGCCGCATGCTGATCATCTGCCCGAGGCCAATCAGCGGCTATGGCTCTATTATAAGCTGTGGCCCAATATCGCTTTTGATATCTATCCCGATCAAGTCGATTTCATGCAGTGGCTGCCGATCAGCCCGACGCAATCGGTGCTGCGGATGATGGCCTTTGCGCTGCCCGATGACCGCCGCGAAATGAAGCTGGTGCGCTATGCCAATGATCGGATCAATCGGCACGTGAACGCCGAAGACACCTGGCTGATCACCCGCGTGCAGGCCGGCATGGCGTCGAAAAGCTTCACCGTCGGCCCGATCGGGCGGAGCGAAGTGTGCCTGCGCAGTTTCGCCGCAAAGATCCGCGCGGCGATCCCCGAAGCCCGGTTGCATCACGCGCCACCGCCCGGCTGGAGCAAGCGCCCCCAGACCGTGCGCGGGTGAGGGGCGGGGCTTTGCTTGGATTGCCTTGACGGAATCGCTCTCCGGCGAACTGCATCGCTCAGCGCGATTCAGTTCAACGCCACGCCGGAAATCGTGATCCGGTGCATCAGCCGCTTGTGGCCGTGGTAATCATTCACCGCGAAATGCCAGGTCGATCGATTGTCCCACACCGCCACTGATCCCGGCTGCCATTGCAATCGGCACTGGAATTCCTCCCGCATCGCGACCGAGTAGAGATATTGCAGCAGCGGCTGGCTTTCCTCGCGGGTCCAGCCTTCGAAATGGAGCGTGAAGGCCGGATTGACGTAGAGGATCTTGCGACCGCTCACCGGGTGGCGGATCACCGCGGGGTGGACCGCGTTGGCGCGGATGTCGTGGCCCTTCAGGTCGGCGGCCTGGTCGGTCTTGGCGTAGATGCCGTCATGGCCATAGATGTGATCGGCACTGTGCACGGCGCGCAGGCCAGCCAGCGTCGCCTTCAGCCCATCTGACAGCGCGTCATAGGCAGCACCCAGGCTTGTAAACAGCGTATCGCCCCCCGTCGGCGGCAGTTCGCGGGCGACAAGGATTGATCCCATCGCGGGGACAGGATCATAGCTATGGTCGGTGTGCCAGCCGCCGCCGATATTGACGAATTGCGTCTCGGCTTTGCGCACTTCGGCGATCTCGGGATAGCCGCCGTTCGCGGGGAAATAGTTGTTGACGTCGATCTCACCCCAGCGGCGCGCAAAGGCGATGTGATCTTCAGGGGTTAGCTGCTGGTCGCGCAACATAACGACGCCAGTGTCGGCGAGCGCCTGGCGGATTGCCGTGAGGTCGTTGTCGCTGATCGCCCGCACATCGACGCCAGTGACTTCCGCGCCGCACTGCGCGGCCAGCGGCTTGATTTGCATTTCGCCCATGCTGCCTCTCCATTTCTTATGAGCGCAGCATGGGCGAATGCGGGTGTCTTTACCAGATGTGGACGCGCTTTTCGGGCGGCAGGTACAGTTTGTTGTCGGGCTTGATGTCGAACGCAGCATACCAGGCATCGACATTGCGGACGATGCCGTTGACGCGGAAGTAAGGCGGGCTGTGCGGATCGGTCAGCAGGCGCGCCCGTGCCGCGCCTTCGCGAAGCTTGGACTGCCACGCCTGCGCATAGGCCAGGAAGAAGCGCTGATCGCCGGTCAGCCCGTCGATCACCGGGGCCTTGCCGTTCTTCGCCTGATAGCGCTGGTATGCGCCATAGGCGGCCTCAACCCCACCGAGATCGCCGATATTTTCGCCCAGTGTCAGCTTGCCGTTGACCTTGGTGCCGGGCAGACCTTCATAGGCGTCATATTGCGCAGCCAGCGCTGCGGTCCGTTCGGCAAACGCCTTTTTGGCTTCAGGCGCCCACCAATTTTCGAACTTGCCGGTCGGGCCGAACTGGCTGCCCTGATCGTCGAAGCCATGGCCCATTTCATGGCCGATGATTGCGCCGATCGCGCCATAGTTCACCGCCGGATCGGCATTGGGATCGAAATAGGGCGGCTGCAGGATCGCCGCCGGGAAGGTGATCTGGTTGGCCAGTGGATTATAATAAGCGTTCACCGTCTGCGGCGTCATGCCCCACAGGGTGCGATCGACGGGCTTCTTGAAGCGTTCAAGCTCAAGCGCATGCTCGAACTCACCCGATCGCATGACGTTGCCCAGCATGTCGCCGCGAACAACCTTGAAGCTCGAATAATCGATATATTTGTCGGGGTGGCCGATCCGGGGTTCGAACGCGGCAAGCTTGACGAGCGCCGCCTTGCGGGTTGGCTCGTCCATCCATGCAGACTTGCTGATGCGATCCTGATAGGAACCGCGCAGATTCTCGATCAGCTCGGTCATCTTGGCCTTGGCCGTTTGCGGGAAATACCGGTCGACATAAAGCTGGCCAACGGCTTCACCCAAGGCGCCATTGGCAAGCTGAACGCCACGCTTCCACCGGTCACGCTGGGTTTGCACGCCCGACAGCGTCTTCGAATAGAAATCGAACCGGGCAGTATCGAACGTCTTTGACAGATAGCCCGCGTTGCTGCTCACAAAATGGAAGGCCATGTAATCCTTCCAGGTCTGCAGCGGGGTCGCGACCAGAATCTTGCCCATCGCCGTGATCGCGGTGTTGTTCGCGAACAGGATCTTCGGCGCGCTGTCGAGCCCCGAAACCTTCAGCATCAAGGCCCAATCCCATTCGGGGGCCTTTTTCTCGAGCCCGGCCAGATCCTGCGGATCGTTCAGTGCCATGATGTTGCGGCTCTGCTCGGGCGTCCAATGTTCTTTGGCGAGCGCGGTTTCGAGCGCCATGATCGCATCGGCTTTGGCGCTGGCATTGGCGATGCCGGCCAGTTCCTGCATTTTCTGGATATAAGCACGATAGGCCTTGCGATAGCCGTCATACTTTTCGCCTTCGAGCAGGTAATAATCGCGGGGCATGCCCAGCCCACCCTGGCCGGTGGCGGCGGTGTAGCGTGTCGGATCGGCGAGGTCGGGGATGATGCCGATGCCGACCGGGGATTGATAGCCAACGGTCGCGAACAGCGTCTGCAGATCGGTCAGGTCCTTCACCGCCGCAATCTTGGCGAGATAGGGCTTTAGCGGCTCGCCACCCTTGGCCTCGATCGCTGCCTCGTCCATCCAGGTGCCGTAGAAATCGCCGACCTGCTTGCCAGTCGCGCCATATTTTGCGGGGTTGGCAGCCATATCGTCCAGGATCTTCCGCACATTGGCTTCGGCTTCGTCGGTCAGGACGTTGCCATAGCCAACCGCGCCCTTATCGGCCGGAATTTCGGTGCGCTTGTCCCAGCCACCATTGGCGAAGGTCCAGAAATCGTCACCGGCCTTAGCGGCGGCGTCCTTGGCCGACAGATCGACGCCGAAGCTGCCATAGCGCGGTGCGGTGGGCGCATCTTTCGACAAAGCCGGCATGGCCAGAGCGATGATGGCAGTGGCCGCCGCTAGGCGGGCATAACGATGAAGCTGCATGAGGACCTCTCTTATAGTGTATTGCTCAGATATAGCGGTGAGAGTCGGCACCCGCAAGCGAAAAATGTAAGACGTCCCTTACATCACCCGGTTCGCCACCAAATCGTCCACCACCGTCGGATCGGCCAGTGTGCTGGTATCGCCCAGCGCCGTTACGTCCCCCTCGGCAATCTTGCGCAATATGCGCCGCATGATCTTGCCCGAACGGGTTTTGGGCAGGCCCGGCGCGAACTGCAAAGCGTCGGGCGTCGCGATCGGGCCGATTTCGGTGCGCACCCAATTGCGTAGCTCGGTGCGCAGCGCGTCATCCCCGCTCTCCCCGGCGTTGAGCGTGACATAGGCGTAAATGCCCTGGCCCTTGATGTCGTGCGGCATGCCGACCACCGCAGCTTCGGCGACCTTGGGGTGGAGCACCAGCGCCGATTCGACCTCTGCCGTGCCCATCCGGTGGCCGCTGACATTGATCACATCATCGACGCGCCCGGTGATCCAGTAATAGCCATCGGCGTCGCGGCGGCAGCCATCGCCGGTGAAATATTTGCCGGGATAGGTGGTGAAATAGGTCTGGAAGAAGCGGTTATGATCATTCCACACCGTCCGCATCTGCCCCGGCCAGCTACGCGCGATGACGAGGTTGCCCTCGCTCGTACCGGTCAACACTTGTCCCTCGGTATCGACCAATTGTGGATCGACGCCGGGCAGGGGCTGGGTGGCGCTGCCGGGTTTCAGCGCGGTGGCGCCCGGCAGGGGGGCGATCATCGCGCCGCCGGTTTCGGTCTGCCACCAGGTATCGATAATCGGGCAGCGGCTGTCGCCCACCACCTCATGATACCAGCGCCACGCCTCAGGATTGATCGGTTCGCCGACGGTGCCGAGCAGTTTTAGCGACGCGCGGCTGGTGGCGGTGACGAAGCTGTCGCCATCCTTCATCAGCGCGCGTAGTGCCGTCGGGGCGGTGAAGATGGTGTGAACCTTGTGCCGGTCGACGATCTGCCAGATGCGGCTGGCATCGGGCCAATTGGGTAGCCCTTCATACATCAACGTCGTCGCGCCATTGGCGAGCGGACCGTAGAGGATGTAGCTGTGCCCGGTGACCCAACCGATATCGGCGGCACACCACCAGACATTGCCCGGTCGGTAATCAAAGCACAGTTCGTGCGTCAGGCTCGCCCAGAGCAGATAGCCGCCGGATGTATGCAGCACACCCTTGGGCTGGCCCGTCGATCCGCTGGTGTAGAGGATGAACAGCGGATCTTCCGCGCTCATCACTTCCGCCGGGCAATCGGTCGAGGCGGTGGCGGCGGCGTCGTGATACCAGATGTCGCGGCCGGGGTGCATCGTCACGTCGCCGCCGGTGGCGCGCACTACGATCACCTTTTGCAGCGCCTGCGCGCGGGCTGCGGCGGCGTCGACATTGGCTTTGAGCGGGATTTTCTTGCCGCCGCGCCGCCCTTCATCGGCGGTGACAACAAAGGCGCTGTCGCAATCGGTGATCCGCCCGGCCAATGCTTCGGGTGAAAAGCCCCCAAATACCACCGAATGGATCGCACCGATCCGCGCGCAGGCCAGGATGGCGAAGGCGGCTTCGGGGATCATCGGCATATAGATGGTGACGCGATCGCCCTTGGTCGCGCCCTGGCCTTTAAGCACATTCGCGAAGCGGCAGACCTCGGCATGAAGCTGGCGGTAGGTGAAGCGGCGCGGCTCCTCTTCGGGCGCGTCGGGTTCCCAGATCAGCGCGATCTGATCCCCGCGCTTGCCCAGATGCCGGTCGATGCAATTAGCGGCAACGTTGAGCTTGCCGTCGGCAAACCATTGGATGTGAAAATCCTTCTCGTCGAACGACCAGTCGCCCGCAATCTCGGGCCGCTTGATCCAATCGAGCCGTCGCGCCTGTTCGAGCCAGAAGCTGCCGGGATCGGCGATCGAGCGGCCATAAAGCCGGTCATAGCCAGTCGCATCGAGTCGCGCGGACTTCGCCCAGGCGTCGGGCACGGGATAGAGCGTTTCGGTCATCCTGATCTCCTGCACCCGCAATAGTGGCGCAGCGCGTGGCTTAGGCCAAGCCAAACCGCTTGGCTTCATTTCAGTTTCGATATAAAACTGTTCTGTAGACGATCGGGAGAATGGCAATGAGCGGACAGGTTCTGGTAACCGGCGGCAGCGGCTATATTGGCGGCTTTGTGATCCGGCAGCTGGTGGCGGAAGGCTGGACCGTCAACACCACGATCCGCTCGCTGGCCAGAGAGGCCGAGGTGCGTAAAGCGCTGGCGGTGCCCGCCGACAAGCTCAATTTCTTCGCCGCCGATCTGCTGAGCGATGCGGGCTGGGCAGAGGCGGTTGCCGGGTGCAGCCATGTCGTCCATGTCGCGTCGCCACTGCCGAATGGGGCGGTGAAACATGAAGACGATCTGATCGTACCAGCGCGTGAAGGCGCGCTGCGCGCGCTGCGCTTTGCCAAGGCGGCAGGGGTGAAGCGCGTGGTGATGACCTCGTCAGTCGCTGCCATCGCTTATGGCCATGGCAAGAAGATCGGCACCTATACTGAGGCGGTGTGGACCGATGTGAACGGCCCGCAGGTCCATGCTTATGCCAAGTCGAAAACGATCGCCGAACGCGCCGCGCGCGATTGGATGGCGGCGGAAGGCGGTGCGATGGAGTATGTCTCGGTCAATCCCGCCGCGGTCCTCGGCCCCGTGCTCAGCGCCGATTTTTCGAGCTCGGTCCAGATCATCACGCGGCTGCTCTCCGGATCGCTGCCCGGTCTGCCCAATTTCGGCTTTGGCGTGGTCGATGTGCGCGATGTCGCCGATCTCCATGTCCGCGCGCTTACCGCCGAGGGCATCGATGGCGAACGCTTCATTGCCTCTGGCCCGTTCATGATGATGAAGGACGTCGCCGCTGTGCTCCGCGACCGGCTGGGGAATGAGGCGCGCAAGGTGCCGACGCGGGGCCTGCCCGATTTCCTGCTGCAGTTGAGCGCTCTGTTCGACCCCACGATCCGGATGGTGACGGGCGAACTCGGCAAACAACGGATCACTCCATCCGATCACGCCCGCGATGTGCTCGGCTGGGTGCCGCGCCCTGCTGCCGACACGATCGCAGACAGCGCGCGCAGCCTGATCGATATGGGTGTGGTGAAGGTCTGAACTGCATCACGGTTGCGTTTCGCGCGAATCCTTGGAAAGGGGGCTAACCGTCGTCTGGGGAGCCCTATGGAAACGATCGTCGATCGCCTGGAAGCAAAGCGTGCAGCGGCACGATTGGGTGGGGGCGAGAAGCGGATCGCGGCGCAGCACGCCAAGGGCAAGCTGACCGCGCGCGAGCGGCTGAACGTGCTGCTCGACCAGGGATCGTTCGAGGAACTCGACATGTATGTCGAGCATAATTGCGTCGATTTCGGCATGGCGGACCAGATCATTCCCGGCGATGGCGTGGTCACCGGTTCGGGCACGATCAACGGCCGGTTGGTGTTCGTGTTCAGCCAGGATTTCACCGTGTTCGGCGGATCGCTGTCCGAACGGCACGCGCAGAAAATCTGCAAGATCATGGACATGGCGATGAAGGTCGGCGCGCCCGTCATCGGCATCAACGATTCGGGTGGCGCGCGCATCCAGGAAGGCGTTGCCTCGCTGGGCGGCTATGCCGAAGTGTTCCAGCGCAATGTGCTTGCCAGCGGCGTCGTGCCGCAGCTCAGCCTGATCATGGGGCCATGCGCTGGCGGCGCCGTATACAGCCCCGCCATGACCGACTTCATCTTCATGGTGAAGGATAGCAGCTATATGTTCGTCACCGGCCCCGATGTCGTGAAGACCGTCACTAACGAAGTGGTCTCGCAGGAGGAACTCGGGGGTGCCGTGACGCATACCACGAAGTCGGGGGTCGCCGATGTTGCGTTCGATGATGATATCGAAGCGCTGCTCGCGGCCCGCGACTTCGTGGACTTCTTGCC
>NZ_NCGH01000031.1:0-31835 GCF_002281505.1 Sphingomonas sp. 28-62-20 | reverse complement strand
GCAATATCAGGACGGCCTGATCACCCAGCAGGAAAAGTACAACAAGGTGATCGATGCCTGGAGCCGTTGCGGTGACCAGGTGGCGAACGCCATGATGGATGAGATCAAGTCGATCAAGAAGCTGCCCAATGGCCGCGAAGCACCGATCAACTCGATCTATATGATGGCGCACTCCGGTGCGCGTGGTTCGCAGGCGCAGATCAAGCAGCTTGCGGGGATGCGCGGGCTGATGGCCAAGCCATCGGGTGAGATCATCGAAACGCCGATCATCTCGAACTTCAAGGAAGGCCTGACCGTCCTTGAGTATTTCAACTCCACCCATGGCGCCCGTAAGGGCCTCGCGGATACGGCGTTGAAGACCGCCAACTCGGGTTACCTTACTCGCCGTCTGGTCGACGTGTCGCAGGATTGCGTCATCGTCGAACTCGATTGCGGCACGACCCGCGCGCTGGAAATGCGGGCGATCGTGCAGGGCGGATCGACCATCGCCTCGCTCGGTGAGCGTATCCTGGGCCGCACCACGGCAGAGGACATCATCGATCCGAAGACCAACGCGGTGGTTATCCCATCGGGCACGCTGCTCGACGAGCCGATGATCGCGACGATCGAAGCGCTGGGCACGCAAAGCTGCAAGATCCGCTCGCCGCTGGTCTGCGAAACCAAGATCGGTGTCTGTGGCAAATGCTATGGTCGCGATCTGGCCCGCGGTACGCCCGTTAATATCGGTGAAGCGGTCGGCGTTATTGCCGCCCAGTCGATCGGTGAGCCCGGCACCCAGCTGACGATGCGGACCTTCCACATCGGCGGCGCGGCGCAGCTCAACGAGCAATCGAACCTGGAAGCCGTGGCCGATGGCCGGATGGACTATCGTGACCTGCGGATCATTGAAGATCAGCGCGGCCGCCGCGTCGTGCTGAGCCGTTCGGGCGAACTCGCGATCATCGATGCCGAGGGCCGCGAACGCGCCGTCCACCGCATCCCGTACGGCGCCTATGTCCTGTTCCCCGATGGTCATCAGCTGACCAAGGGCGACCGGATGGCCGAATGGGATCCATTCACCATGCCGGTGATCACGGAAAACCCGGGTGTCGTGAAATATGTCGATCTGATCGAAGGCAAGACGCTGACCGAGCAGGCCGATGAAGCAACGGGCATCACCCAGCGCGTCGTCACTGAATATCGTGCCGCGACCAAGTCGAAGGAAGATCTTCGTCCGCGCCTGACCCTGACCGGGGCAAGCGCTGAGGAAGCGGGCCGTTATATGCTCGTGGCGGGGGCGACGCTGTCGGTTGAGGACGGGGCCACCGTTTCGGGTGGCGACGTGCTTGCGCGTGTGTCTCGCGAAAGCGCCAAGACGCGCGACATCACCGGCGGTCTGCCGCGCGTTGCCGAGCTGTTCGAAGCACGCAAGCCCAAGGAAAACGCGATCATCGCCAAGGTTTCCGGCCGGGTCGTGTTCGGCAAGGATTACAAGGCCAAGCGCAAGATCGGTATCCAGCCCGAGGATGGCGGCGAGGTCGTGGAATATCTGGTGCCGAAGTCGAAGGTGATCGACGTGCAGGAAGGCGATTACGTCAAGCGCGGCGACAACCTGATCGGCGGCTCGCCTGATCCGCATGATATTCTGGAAGTGCTCGGTATCGAGCCGCTGGCGGAATATCTCGTCGCGGAAATCCAGGAAGTCTATCGTCTGCAGGGCGTGAAGATCAACGACAAGCACATCGAGGTGATCGTTCGCCAGATGCTGCAAAAGGTTGAGATCACCGATGGCGGCGACACCACGCTGCTGGCGGGCGAACAGGTTGACCGCGAGGAGATGGACGACATCAACTCCAAGCTCGACAAGAAGCAGACCCCAGCGCAGGGCAAGCCTGTGCTGCTCGGCATCACCAAGGCCAGCTTGCAGACCCGCAGCTTCATCTCGGCGGCGTCGTTCCAGGAAACCACCCGCGTCCTCACCGAGGCGGCGGTCCAGGGCAAGCAGGATACGCTTATCGGCCTGAAGGAAAACGTCATCGTCGGCCGGTTGATCCCGGCAGGCACCGGCGCCGGCCTCAACCGCCTGCGCGTGACGGCCAACTCGCGCGATGCGGCCATGCGCGTGGCACAACGCCGGATGGACGAAGTGGCCATCACCGCGCCAAATTCGGCGGCTGAAGAGCATGAAGCAGAGCTTCATCGTTCGGCACGCGATGCGGGCGGCACGGGCGACGATGCGCTCGCGGCGGTTGTTTCCAGCGGTCACGGCACTGATGCTGATGCCGGGGACTATCTGAACACCGATAGCTGATCCTCACCGATCAGCGTTGGATGAAAGGCCGCCGTCCGGGGAAACCTGGGCGGCGGCTTTTTTGCGTGGCGGCGATGGTCGATTGAGCTGATCTCAGCGGAAACAGGCTTCTGTGGCCAAGCAGCCAACGGGCGACGCGGCCATGGTAATCGCTAACACGAAGGGGTGAAGTATTGTGCCACCGAATCCGAACTGCTAGCCTATCAGCCAAAAATGTGCAATAAATCTGATACGGGGGACTGAGCAGTGACATCAGGCGCTGAACGAGGCATTTCCTTTATTGCCAATCTGGTTGCAATCGCAGGATTCATTCTAGCGTTATTGAAATGGATCGATATCGATTTGTTTCCGCACTACAAGCCACCAAGCACGAGTGTCGCTCTCCTCATTATAATTCTTTTCACATCTTTTGCAGGATACGGGACTTCAATTATATTACGAGATAGATTCAATAATGGACAATCTTATTTCTTTTTGATGATATTTTTTATGATTGTGTTCAGTTTTTCCTTTGCCTATATTCGCAATTACTTGATCGATGGAGTGCTATATACGGAAAGAGCAGATTTCGGTAACAAAGCATTTTTTATCGGATGGCTGTTGTATTGGCTTCTTAATACAGTCCTTTTTTGCTATGCAGTTTGGTTCAAAGATAAGAATATAGTGTGGGTTCTTTTAACCGGTGTGTTCCGACCCTCTTACTGGGCAGGATTTGCGTCGATGATGATTCATATGATAGGGTTGCCAGTGTTGTTGAGTATGTTCAATGCCGGGGGAGGGATTTTCACCTAACTGAGATTTCGGTGATGAATTACCGGTTGCATTAGATCGACATCTGTCCGAGCCTAGAGTAAATCGCGTTCAACCCAGCGCCCATGTTAGTTATTATCTAGGTATGAAGCTGGCGTTGGTTGATTGTACACAGCATGAATCTACTTGGCTTAGACACAACGCACCGCCCGACGTATCGCAAGATCATGCAATCACGACATATTATTTCGAATGAGACTCTCAGGCCGCCGCAACTTTAAAATTTGTGTACGCAAAAATTCTAAAAACATGTTCAGAGGCCGTTGATTTTTGCAGTTATACCAGTTTAATGTAAGTTTTTCTTTTGAGAAGGAAAAATCATGGCTGATGTACCGGAAAGAATTGCGGCGCAAGCTTTAGGTGTTGGATTAGGCGCCGCCGCCGGCGTTATTGCTAAGCAAGCAATAACCAAGGGACCGATGTCGGCGCGGGTTGGCTCAGCTGTCGGTGCTACCTTGGCCACTGGAGGAACAGTTGGAGCTGCTTTAGGGTCCGGCGTTGGCGCCATAACTGCGCCGGCAATCGCAATGACAGCAGCAACAAGTGCGGTCGTTGTGGCGGCTCTGCCATTCGTTGCGGCGGGAGCGGCAATTGTTGGCGGTGTATTTTTGTTATCCAAGATCTTTGAAGACTAGAGCGCAGTTTCGTGTAATAATACTGCAGCAATGTTCGCCTGCAAGTTCCAGGAACACAATACCTAGTTGTCGGTCGGCAGTTGTCGTCGCTAGCGTCACTCTAGTTCCGGGCAATTATTTGAACACCTACAGCTGATCCCACCGATCAACGTTGGATGAAAAACCGCCGCCCGCTGGACCGGGCGGCAGTTTTCGTTCCGGGACGGCGATCGGGCTGGAATTGATCGGTTTATGAAAGCCCCAGCCATGCTGACGCGCTACCCTTGGTGGCCTGTAGAGTGTGATGACGTCGGATTGGATCACCCCATACCCGGTTCGCCCTGAGCGACGTCGAAGGGCATGTGTAGCGCGTGGGCTTCGACTTCCCCCGGACCTGATCCGGGGCCGAACGGGTGTAAGCTTCAATCGACCTAACGGCATCACGCTCTAGCGGCGGCTGGCAGGTTTAGCGGGGGACGTACCAATGGAAGTGCTAACCAAAGCGGCCTGGATTGGGCTGGCGGCGATTCATGCGATGCCGTCGCTTGCCTTGTTCATGCCATCACTGATCCAGCGGCTTTACGGTGTGCCGTCATCGGGGAGCGTCGGCATCCTGTTGACCCATCGTGGTGCCCTGTTTCTCGGCGTGTTTGCGCTGGCTTTGCTGGCCGCCTTTGATGAACAATCGCGGGCGGCCGGGGTGCTGGTGGTGGGTATCAGCATGGTCGGCTTCCTGATCGTCTATGCCCATGCCGGATCACCAGCGGGGGCGCTGCGGACGATTGCGTTGACCGATCTGGTCGGTTTGCCATTGCTGGCGCTGGTCACCTGGGAAGCGCTGCAGCGGTAAAGTATCAGCAAATCTCTGGCTGATTTCCTCCGCAAAGGCCGGTGGCATGC
The DNA here is from genome assembly GCF_002281505.1 of Sphingomonas sp. 28-62-20. Classification (NCBI taxonomy): domain Bacteria; kingdom Pseudomonadati; phylum Pseudomonadota; class Alphaproteobacteria; order Sphingomonadales; family Sphingomonadaceae; genus Sphingomonas; species Sphingomonas sp. 28-62-20. The sequence continues at coordinate 27,221 of NZ_NCGH01000031.1, read as the reverse complement.
AGCAAGAACCGCTTGCCTCTCTGCCGTTTCGCGGCAAGCTGATAGAGATGGCTTCACCAGAACCGTCCGAACCGATCTTCGCTCGCCCCCGCGTCATTCTGGCGGGCGCAAGGGCGATCTATATCGGGCCGTGCCTTGCCCTGTCGCCGCATCGCAATGCCGTCGCCACGCTCGCGATCGCGCTTGCCATGCCGTTCGAGATCGCGTGGCCGCAAACGCCAGATCGCCCAACCGAGACCCGGCAGATCGCGCTGATACCCCCCAACACGCTTCACCATCTGATCGCGGCGGGGCCAATGATGTTTGTCTATCTTGATGCGCTGGCCGACGATCAGCGGACGATTGGCGCGTGTATCGGCTCACGGCCAGAAGAGCTGGCGCGCATCGCCGCCGACTGCGCGGGGATCGCGATCGGCAGCACGGCGGCAGACATCGTGCGCGGACTGCTCGCCCTATTCGGCCTGGGCGATCCCGCTGACGACATTTCGCCCACGGGGGTCGCCGCAGCAATCCGGGCGATCGACGACCGACCCGATAGTTTCGGATCGGCAAAAATCGCCGCCAGCCTCGCGGGCTTATCCGAAAGCCATTTCCATCGGGGGATCAAGCGCGCAACCGGTGTCCCCTTTCGCCGTTATCGACTTTGGCGCAGAATGGGGATTGCCGCGATTGCGCTGAAGGACGGTGCCAGCCTTACCGATGCGGCGATGGCGGGCGGCTTTGCCAGCTCAGCGCATTTCAGCGCGACGTTCCGACGGATGTTCGGGATCAAGCCATCGCTGCTGATCAATGCGCAAGCACGGTTCGACGTCGTCCATTCTGCGTGCGTGGCGACAGCACTGGCTTAGGTTCGGTGCCTTGCCCAAGGGAGCCGTCTTGCGCGCCATCCTGTTCGCTTATCCGGACAAGTAACCGATCCAGGCACCCCCCACCGCGTGGCAGTGGTGCATGGCAGCAACTATCCACATCTATTTCACGCAGTGTCGCTGGCCCCATCTTGAGTGTCGTGACAACTATGTTACCGAACGACGGACAATCCGGGTCACACGGATGACGGGGAGGATGCTGTCTTTTTCATCGGGGGAATCATGTCTGCCATGCCTTTATCGAACCGCCGCTTTGCCCGCTCGCTTTCTTGCGGCGCGTCGTTCCTGATCCTTGCCATGGCGGCAACGCCAGCGCTGGCAGCCGATCCGGCCCCCGCAGCTCCTGTTGTCGCCCCAGCGCAAGCCGATGAGAGCGATGACGGCCTGCCCCCGATCACCGTTACCGCCACGCGCCGTGAAGAACTCAGCAAGGACGTGCCGATCGCGGTGACGTCGCTGTCGGGCGCGACGCTGGATACGATCAATTCGAGCGGGCTTGATATCCGCTTCCTGTCGGGCCGCACGCCCAGCCTGAACATCGAATCGTCCTTTGGCCGCACCTTCCCCCGCTTTTACATTCGCGGCCTGGGCAATACCGATTTCGATCCCAACGCCGCCCAGCCGGTGTCGGTGGTGTATGACGGCGTCGCGCTGGAAAGCCCGTTCCTGAAATCCTTCCCGGTCTTCGATCTCGCCAATGTTGAAGTGTTGCGCGGGCCGCAGGGCACCTTGTTCGGCCGCAACACGCCGGCGGGCGTCGTCAAGCTGACCTCGGCTGCGCCACGCGATGTCTGGTCGGGCTATGGCAGCGCTTCCTGGGCGACCTATAACACCGTCAATGCCGAGGCGGCTGTTGGCGGTCCGATTGGTGGTGGCTTCTCGTTCCGCGCATCGGGCATTTTGCAGCGCCGTGACAACTGGATCACCAACACATCGACCACCGGCAATGCGAACCGCATGCTGGAAGGCTATACCGACCTGGCCGGTCGCTTCCAGATCGCCTATCATAGCGACGATTTCAACGCGTTGCTGAACGTGCATGGCCGCGATCTTGATGGCACGCCGCGCGTATTCCGGGCCGGGGCGATCCAGCAGGGCAGCAACAATTTCTCCGCTGGTTTCCGGCCCGACCGCGTCGCGCTCGACGGCTATACCAGCCAGTCGCTGACGCAATGGGGCATCAACCTGAAGCTCGATTATCTTGTCGACGGCGTCGGCACTTTTTATTCGGTGACCGCGTTTGAAAAGGCGCGTGTTGAAAGCACCGGCGACATCGATGGCGGCAACACCTATGCCTTCCCGCCGGTTGGCCTCAATCGCGCACTTTTCCCCGTCAATACCGGTGGCCTTACCCGCCCGGAAGAATTCAGCCAGGAATTGCGTTTTGCGTCCGATGAATTTGGCGGCTTCCGCGCACAGGGCGGGCTGTATTATTTCAACCAGAAGCTGAATTATGCCGAATTCAACTATAATTTCCCAACCACTGGGTCGCGCGCGCGCGATCTGAATTCATTCATCGATCATCGCAACAGCAATGAGAATTACGGCGTCTTCGCCTCGGTCGAATATAAGGCAACCGACAAGCTGACGCTGCGTGCCGGTGGCCGTTATTCACATGACGACCGCGACGATCTGATCACGGACCGGACGCCGGGCGGCTCGCCAATCATCTTTGGCCTGCGCCTGCCGATCCGCACGCGCACCAATGATGGCGAGTTCACCTGGGATGTCAGCGGCACTTATGCCGTTACCTCCGATGTGAGCGTCTACGCTCGCGTTGCCACCGGCTATCAGGGGCCAGCGATCCAGGATCGCGTGACCTTTGGCAGCGTGCCCGTGGTCGCGCCGAAGCAGACGACGATTTCGGGTGAAGCCGGCATTAAGGGGGCGACGCCGGATCAGACGTTGCGTTTCGCGCTTGATGGCTATTATTGGAGCACCGACGATCTGCAGATCACCGCAGTCGGCGGCGCGTCAAACTCGACGCGGTTGCTGTCTGCCGCCAATGCGGTGGGGTACGGCGTTGAAGCGGAGTTCGAGGCACGTCCCATCCCCGCGCTGGTGCTGACGGCGAGCGGCAGCTACAACTTCACCGAATTGCGCGATCCGACGATTGGCGTCGCGCCCTGCGGATCGGGGGTCTGCACTCCAACTGATCCTGTCGTTGCTGGTCTTGCCCGGATCAACGGCAATGATCTGCCCCAGGCGCCGCGCTTTGTTGTCAACTGGACGGGGCGTTATGCTGTGCCGGTGGGCAGCGGTGAAGTCTATCTCTTCACGGACTGGGCCTTCCGCAGCTCAATCAACTATTTCCTGTATGAGGCAGTCGAGTTCCGCGGGCGCTCGTTGCTCGAGGGCGGCCTGAAACTGGGCTATAAGCTCGACAACAAGCTTGATGTCGGCGTCTTTGTGCGCAACGTCACCAACCAGATCCGCAGTGTCAGCGCGATTGATTTCAACAACCTGACGGGCTTCATCAACGAACCACGGATTGTTGGCGTGCAGGCGCGATTGGGCTTCTGATCGGTTAATCGCCTCCTGGCGGGCCGTCGCCCAAAAAGAACCAGTGAACCATGCCCCCGCATGGGCCCCTGGTTCTGGGGCGGCGGCCCTTTTTTGTTGGTTACATTTCGATAATCTGGGTACCGAGCCGTTCGGCTTCCTGGTGATCATGCGTGACCATCAGGATTGGCAGTTTGAGCACGTCGCGGATATGCTCAATCGCGGTCATCACTTCTTCTCGACGCGGTCGATCGAGCGACGACAGCGGCTCGTCGAGCAACAAAAAGCGCGGCGCGGCCAGCAGCGCCCGCCCAATCGCCACCCGCCGCGCTTCGCCGCCTGACAAGCTGCGCGGCCAGCGATCAAGCAGATGGTCAATGCCCAAAAAAGCCGTCACCGTCGGCAGATCAATCCAGTGATCCGCAACCGGGGCGAGCGCTTGCCCATAAAGCAGATTGGCCCCCACGCGCAGATGCGGGAAGAGGCGCGGTTCCTGAAAGACATAGCCTGCACGGCGTTCGGGCACGGGACGATCAATGCCGCAGGCGGCGTCGAATAAGCGGCTTCCCGCCACAACCACGTGCCCGCGATCGGGACGCCGCAGCCCAGCGATCATGTTGAGCACGCTGGTTTTGCCGACCCCCGACGGGCCGAACAAGATCGTCAGCCCATCCACTGGCATCAGCCGGACCGCGACATCGGTATCGCCGACCCGCGCCATGATATCGACATCAAAGGACATGCAGCCCCCGCCCGCTGCGCCGCGCCAACAGCTCTGACCCGACCAGTGCCGCCAGCGACAAGGCCACGGATACCAGCGCAAGACGGACGACCACTGCCTCGCCATCGGGCAGCTGCAGCGCGCCATAAATGGCCAGCGGCAGGGTTTGCGTCTGGCCCGGCACGTTGGAGACAAAGGTGATCGTCGCGCCAAACTCGCCGATCGATCGCGCGAAGCCCAGCACCAGCCCGGCAAGGATGCCCGGCATGCTGAGCGGCAGCGTGATCGTGCGGAAAGCATGCCAGCGCCCTGCCCCCAAGGTCCGCGCCGCGCTTTCGAGCCGCTGGTCAACGGCTTCGATCGACAGCCGCATCGCGCGCACCATCAGCGGCAGTGCCATCACGCCAGCGGCAATCGCCGCCCCGGTCCACCGAAACAACACGCTGATCCCGAACCATGCCTGCAACCAGCCGCCAATCGGCCCGTTGGGCGCAAAGGCCAGCAGCAGCAACCAGCCAGTCACCACTGGCGGCAGCACCAGCGGCAAATGCACAATGCCATCAAGGATAATTTTGCCCGGAAAGCTGGTGCGCGCCAAAATCCAGGCAAGCGCGAACGCGATTGGCAGCATGGCAGCCATCGCCACGCCGCCAACCTGTAACGTTAGCCAGATGATGGCCCAATCAGCGGCAGACAACATCGCGTCAGCGTACGCTGAAACCATAGCGCACGAAAATGGCCTTTCCCTCGCGCGAAACCAGGAAGCGGCGAAAGCCCTCCCCTTCCGGATTGGTCGACGCCTTTAGGCGCGCGACAGGATAGCTGATCGCTGGATAGCTGTTGGTTGGAAACACAGCGACCACGCGCACCGCCTTCGATGCTCTGGCATCGGTCGCATAGATGATTCCGAGTGGGGCGACACCGCGTTCAACCAGCGCCAGCGCCGCGCGGACATTTTCAGCACGCACGACCCTGGGCGACACCCCGCTCCAGACGCCCAGCTTCTGCAGCGCGGCGCGACCATATTTGCCCGCTGGGACAGCGTCGGTGTCGGCCATCGCCAGCGGCCCCGCCGCAAGGGTTGCGACCAGCCGAGCGGGATTACGGAAATCTAGCCGGGCCTTGCTCGCTGCAGGCGCCACGATCACCAGGCTATTGCCGAGGAACGACATCCGCGTTGTCGGCACGATCAGCGATCGCTTGGCGAGATCGTCCATCCACGTCTCGTCGGCCGATACGAACAGGTCGGCAGGAGCACCCGCAGCGACCTGTCGCGCCAAGGCTGACGACGCGGCGAAAGAGATGAGCGGGCGCGGGTGCCCCTGGCGCGCCCAGGCATCGGCTGCGGCGCTCATCGATTCCTGCAGCGAGGCAGCAGCGAGGATCAGGGGGGCGATTCGATCCGCTGCCATCGCAGGCGCGCCAGTCCCGACCAATGTCGTTATCACTACGAATTTGATCAGCCTGCGCACGTCGATCAACTCCCGTTGCTATTCCCCATCGTATATAGCACTTGGTGAGCGAGACCAGCCCATGCGACGACCGGGGAAACGAAAGATGCGGTGGTGGATTTGGACATCGGCACTGCTGGCTGGCTGCACCACCATTCCCGCTGCCGCCAAGGACGGCGCGCTGACCATCGACTTGTCGATCCGTGCCCGAGTCGAGGCGATCGATGGCCAATTTCGCCCCAACACCCCCGCCGACGATACCGCGTTGCTGCTGCGGACCATCGTTGCCGCCGATTATGATGCCGGACCTTTGGTGATTGGTGCCGAGGTGTTCGACAGCCGCAGCTATTTCCAGCGAACGCTATCGTCGATAGCCACGACCGAGGTCAACGCGCTGGAGCCCGTCCAGGCTTATCTCAGGACCGATTTCAGCGACCATATCCAGGGGCAGTTTGGTCGCTTCACGCTCGATCTCGGGTCGCGGCGGCTGGTCGCGCGGTCGGTCTATCGCAACACCACCAATGCCTTCACGGGTGCGCGCTTCGACCTGAGGTCAAAGGCGGGCGACACGGCGACTCTGTTCTGGACAGTACCGCAATCACGCCTGCCGGACGACCGCGATGGCATAAGGTCAGCGGGCGTCGCGCTCGACCGGGAATCGATCAGCGTGCAGTTTTTCGGCGGCATCTTCACCAGCCGCCCGATCAACGGGACCGTCATCGAAGCCTATCTTTATCGGCTTGCTGAACATGATGCGCCCGGCATCCTGACCCGCGACCGGCGACTATGGGTACCCGGCGTGCGCGTGGTGCGACGGCCAGCGCCGGGCCAGGTCGATTTCGAGGTGGAGGGCATCTGGCAAGGCGGCACCACGCATGCCACCACCGCCGCGAGCGACGTCGCCGCCCTGCCCGTCTTCGCCTGGGCGGTGCATGGTCATATCGGCGAGACATTCCAGTCGCCTTGGAAGCCGCGCCTGGCCATTGCGGTCGATTATGGCAGCGGCGACCGCCCGGGCGGGCAATACACCCGCTTCGACACGCTGTTTGGCGCGCGCGTCTTCGAATTCGGCCCGACCAGCCTCTATGGCGCCATAAGCCGCCAAAATCTGATCAGCGTCGAGGCACGCGCTGAAGTCAGCCCCGGCAAGCGCTGGGACGGCTATCTCGCCGCCCGCCCGCTCTGGCTGGCCGAACCGCGCGACAGCTTCGGCGCCACCGGCGTGCGCGATCCGGCGGGTCGAGCGGGGCGCTATGCGGGCACGCAAATCGACATGCGGGCGCGATACTGGTTGGTTCCCAAACGCGTGCGGCTATCGGCGGGCTATACGCAGTTGTTCAAAGGCGGATTCCTGACCGAAGCCGCCAATGCGCCCGCGACGGGCGACACCAATTACGGATTCACGGAAATGACGCTGACATTGTAACCGCGCGCTACCCCTCATCCCCCATCCGCAGCGCTGCAATAAACGCCTCCTGCGGGATGCTGACCGAGCCGTACTCGCGCATCCGCTTCTTGCCCTCTTTCTGCTTGTCGAGCAGCTTGCGCTTGCGGCTGGCGTCGCCGCCATAGCATTTGGCGGTCACGTCCTTGCGGAGTGCAGCGATCGTCTCGCGGGCGATCACCTTGCCGCCGATTGCTGCCTGGATCGGGATTTTGAACAAATGGCGCGGGATCAGGTCTTTCAGGCGCTCGCACATGCCCCGGCCCCGGCTTTCGGCGGTGCCACGGTGGACGATCATGCTGAGTGCATCGACGGCCTCCGAATTGACCATGATGCTCATCTTGACGAGGTCACCCTCGCGGTAGCCGATCTGGTGATAGTCGAAGCTCGCATAGCCGCGTGAGATCGACTTGAGCCGGTCGTAGAAATCGAACACGACTTCGTTGAGCGGCAGTTCATAGGTCACCTGCGCGCGACCACCGACATAAGTGAGGTTTTTCTGGATGCCGCGCCGGTCCTGGCAGAGCTTCAGGATGGAGCCGAGATATTCGTCGGGGCAATAGATCACCGCCTCGATCCAAGGCTCCGAAATGCTTTCGATCTTGGTCGGATCGGGCATGTCGGCGGGGTTGTGGAGTTCGATTTCGCCGCCGCCATAGGTCAGGTTGATCTTGTAGATCACCGATGGCGCGGTGGTGATCAGGTCGAGATCATATTCGCGGGTCAGCCGTTCCTGGATGATCTCCAAATGCAGCAGCCCAAGGAACCCGCAGCGGAAGCCGAAGCCAAGCGCGGCGCTCGATTCCATTTCGAAGCTGAAGCTGGCGTCATTGAGGCGGAGCTTGGAAATGCTCTCGCGCAATTTGTCAAAGTCATTGGCGTCGACTGGGAACAGCCCGCAGAACACGACCGGCTGGACGAGTTTGAAGCCCGGCAGCGCCTCAAGCGCGGGGCGCTTCACATCGGTGATTGTATCGCCGACGGCGGTCTGCGCGACTTCCTTGATCTGGGCGGTGATGAAGCCGATTTCGCCAACGCCAAGCTCGGTTAGTTGCTCGATCTTGGGGCGGAAACAGCCAACCCGGTCGATCAGATGCTGCGTGCCCGTCGCCATGAACTTGACGAGCTGGCCTTTTTTCAACGTGCCCGCCATCACGCGGACAAGAATGACGACGCCGAGATACGGGTCATACCAGCTATCGATGAGCATTGCCTTGAGCGGTGCATCGGCATCGCCCTTGGGCGGCGGGATGCGGGTGACAATCGCCTCGAGCACATCGGCGATGCCGATGCCTGATTTGGCGCTGGTCAGCACCGCGTTGGAGGCATCGAGGCCAATTACTTCCTCGATCTCCGCGCGGACCTTTTCGGGTTCGGCGGCGGGCAGATCGATCTTGTTGATGACGGGCACGATCTCGTGATCATGCTCGATCGACTGATAGACATTGGCGAGTGTCTGGGCTTCCACGCCCTGCGCTGCGTCCACCACCAACAGCGCACCCTCGCACGCCGCAAGGCTCCGACTAACCTCATAGGCGAAATCGACGTGGCCGGGCGTGTCCATTAGGTTAAGGACATATTCCAACCCGTCCTTGGCGACATATTGCAGCCGGACGGTCTGCGCCTTGATGGTGATGCCGCGCTCTTTCTCGATATCCATATTATCGAGAACCTGTTCCGACATTTCGCGGGCAGTCAGCCCGCCGGTCTGCTGGATGAGGCGATCGGCAAGCGTGGACTTGCCGTGATCGATATGCGCGATGATGGAGAAATTGCGGATGCGGTCGAGCGGAGTTGCCATAATGTCCGCGCCCTAGCAGCGCTGTGCGAAAAGGGCAAAGCGATCAGCATAACGGATCTAGGGCGGCGTCATTGCGGCCAACCGCCAACCGGCCAATCCCGTGCAGTGTGGATCACGCGAAGGATTTGGATTTTCTTGCCGTCCGAGCCGATCGCATAAGCAATCATATAAGGGAGCCCGCGTAGTGATTTCTCGTAAGTGCCCGACACGCGCCCCGGATGGCCGGTTGCAAAATCGCCAAGCGCCGCGCCCGTCGCCCGAATGGCCTGCGCAACGCGATCTGCAGCGTTGGGATCATCGGCGGCAATGAAGGTGATTTGGTCGAGCAGGTCGCTCAGCGCACTTTCGGCCCAATCGACCGTTCGCGTCACGCGCGATCGGCGCGCGCTTTGGCGATGACGGTGTCAACCCGGTCCATGGCGATATCATGCGGCACCACCCGCCCAGCTGCCACGTCGGCCATGCCCTGTTCTATCCCATCGATGATCGACAATTCGCGGTCAACATAGGCTGCAACCGCTTCTGCAGCCAGGAAGGATCGGCTGCGGCGTGTGCCCTTTGCCAGTCGCGCGAGCTTGTCACTGACGTCGGTCGGCACGCGGATCGTCATCGTCATGCTGGACATAAAGGCTTCCTGAAACGGATGTGTACATCTACGCACATTGGCCTGTGCTGGCAATTGGCGATGCCTCAGCGATCAAGCCAGTCCGCCAGAATCGCGTTCACCTTTTCCGGCGCTTCCTGCTGCACCCAGTGCGAAACGCCGGGCAGGCGTTCCAGGCGGAAATCGCTAACATAGTCCCCCGTGCCATCGACACAGCCGATCGTCAGCGCGGTGTCTTCCTCGCCCCAGATCATCAGCGTCGGCACATCGACCTTGCCGGTGCCTGCCGTCATCCCGCTGACTGAGCGGAAGGCCGCGCGGTAGTAATTGATCATCGCGGTCAGCGCGCCGGGGCGCATGGCCGCATCGGCATAGATATCGGTCACCTCTTTCGGGAAGCGGCTCTTGTCCACCGCCATGCCGACAAAGGCGCGGCGGATGATGCGGGCGCGGTTTCGGCCAAAGGCCCATTCGGGCAAGCCGGGCAGTTGGAAGAAAAACACATACCAGCTCGCGCGCAATTGCGCCCATTTGCGCAATTCGCGCTTGAAGGGCATCGGGTGTGGCACGTTCATGATGACGAGCCCGACCAGCGGACGAATTTTGCGGATCGCGAATTGCCAGGCGATGATCGCGCCCCAATCATGCGCGATCAGCAGCACTTCGCGCGCGCCGCTGGCGTCGATCAGCGCGGCGACATCACCCAGCAGCCGGTCGATGTGATAGGCGTCCACCCCATGGGGCCGGTCAGTGCCGCCATAGCCGCGCAGATTGGGCGCCCAGACCCGCCAGCCGCGTTCCACCAGCAACGGAATCTGGAAGCGCCAGCTGTAGTGCAGCTCGGGAAAGCCGTGCAGGCAAAGCGCCAAGCGGTCCCCACTTCCCGCTTCGGCCAGCTCGAAGGATAGGTCGCCTGCCTGTTGCCAGCGAATGGCAATGCCGCTGTCGGCGGGCGGAGTCCATGAGGGGATAGCGATCGAAGAGTCAGCCATGGCAGCGCGCCTTGAGATAGGAAATGCCCCGCAACCATAGCCACCGGCACCACGGCGACAAGCACGCTTGGCGTCATTTGTCGTTCCACTGGCTATCGGGAAGGGGTATCGGTGCCTGAACGACTCAGTCCTTGGGGGATGTAGGATGATTGGCAGGAAGCTTCTTTCCGGCGCGGCGATGCTCGCTGTCGCTGCGGCACCGATGGCGACGGCACCCGTTTTTGCGCAGAAGCCGCCCCGGCAGGCGAGCGCTTCCAAGGGCCAACAGCTCCAGCAGGCAGCGATGAATGACGTGCCGCGCTGCGCGACCAAGCACGGCACGGTTTCAATTGTCGACGGCCAGGATTCGTCGGGCTGGACGCAGAATAGCCTCGCTCCGCCGGCGCGACTGTTGCGCGTGCTGGTCCAGCGTTCGGGCTGCTTCAACATCGTCGATCGTGGTGCTGGCCTTGATGCGGCGGCGCAGGAACGCGCGATCGGCGGCGGCCTTGGCCTGCAGCGCGGATCGAATGTTGGCCAGGGCCAGATCAAGGCCGCTGATTATGTGCTGGTGGCTGAGATTCAGGGCGCGAACAGCGATGTCAGCGGCAACGCGGCGGGTGCAGTGGCTGGGGCGATCATCGGCGGGCCGATAGGCGGGCTGCTTGGCGGCATCAAATCGCGCAAGTCCGAAGCCAATACCGTGCTGTCGCTCACCAATGTGCGCACCACTGAGACTTTGGCGGTGACCGAAGGCTATGCCGCCAAGCGGGACACCAGCTTTGCGGTTGGCGGCCTGTTCGGCGTCGGCGGGTTTGGCGCTGGCGGGATCGGCGGCGGATATGAGAATACCGATATCGGTCGGATCGTGACGCTCGCCTTCATCCAGGCCTATGCGAAGATGGTCGATGAACTAGGCTATGTCCGCCCAGGCGACGAGGGAACGGCGCAGGCCGCGCCGAAAAAGACCTTCACCGCCCAGGCCCCGGTCGCCATGCGCGTCAGCCCGGTGGCATCAGCCAAGGCGATCCGCACGCTTCCAGCGGGGTCGATTCTGTATCCGACCGGCAACCAGAACGGCCTATGGTGGGAAGTTGCTGACGAGAATGACAATGTCGGCTGGGTGCTCAACACCAAGCTCGCGCCGTCGCAATAAGCGCTGCCAAGGAACAGCAGGTCGAAAAGGGGGGCGCCGGGCGCTCCCCTTTTTTTTGGGCGATCAGGGCGCCAGATCGAACCCCGCCGACGCGATCGCCGCCAGCGCATTGGCCAGCCGATCATCCCCCTGCCCGCCGACCAGCGCCCAGGCGACGCCGCGCCGCTCCAGTTCCGCCTTGGACAGATCGAAAAAGCGCCGTCGCTCAATCGCTGAACCGAACATCCGGGTCCCGTCATCGACCCAGGGCAGATCGATATCGAGCAGCAAATAGAGATCGGCGACCCCGGTCCAATGATCGAACCATTGATCGCGCTGGCCAAACAGCATGTCGGCCCACACCGCCGTCATCAGCGGATCGGTATCGAGCAGCACGAAAGCCGCGCCACGCGTAATGGCCGCTTGCGTCATCCTGTCATGCGTCTGCGCGATCGTCACCAGATCGGCCATGCTGAAATTCGTGCCATGCGCCTCAGCAAATTCGCGGCCAAATTCGGGCACGATCGCTGCCGACAGCCGCGCGGCGAGCGGCGCGAGCAGCGTCGATTTTCCGGTGCTCTCGGGCCCGTGCAAACAGATGACCGGGGCTCGCGTCACGCCGCCGCCTGCTGCTTGGCATCATGCTGCCATCCGATCAGCCCCCAAATCGCCAGCCCCAGGAACACCGCATAGAGCAGCATCGTCAGCCACAATCCCTTGGCGGCATAAAGCCCGATCGACAGGATATCGACCATGATCCACAAGACCCAATTCTCGATCAAGCGCCGCGACATCATGATCTGGGCGGCAACGCTCAAAATCGCCGCGCTCGCGTCCCACCAGGGCAGCGACGCATCGGTATAATGCGATACAAGGCTGCTCCAGACGATAATCGCCGCCGCACAGCCAGCCGCCCAACCAAGCCGTGCACGGGTGCCAAGCCGATCGATCAGCACTGTCCCCGCATTGGCCGACACGCGCGACCACGCCCACCAGCCGTATAGCTGCACCACGAAGAAGAAGACTTGCAGCAGAGCATCGCTGTAGAGCTTGGCATCGAAGAACAGCCGCCCATAGAGTACCACCATCACCAGCCCGAACGGGTAATTCCACACGCTGCGGCGCACCACCAGCGTCACATTAATGACGCCCAGCACAAAGGCGATCAGTTCAAGCGTCGACATCAACGGCAATCAGCCGCCGAGCCGGGCAAGCGCGGGCAGCAGATCGTCATAATGATCAACCACCGCATCCGCGCCCAGCGCCTCAACCGGGCCGTTCAGAAAGCCGAAGCTGACGGCGATAGCGGGGATGCCCGCTGCCTTTGCGGCTGTTACGTCAAAGATCGAATCGCCGACAAAGGCCGCCCTGCCCCCACCGCAGCGCGCAATCATTTCGATAATCGGCGCGGGTGACGGCTTGGCCTTGCCCGGCCCCAGCGTATCGCCACCGATCACGCAGGCGAAACGCTCCAGCATGCCCATCAGGCCGAGCAGCCTTACCGCCCGCCCTTCCCCCTTGTTAGTGGCGACGGCGAGCGTCACGCTTTTCGCCGCCAGCGCATCCAGCGCGTCGATCAATCCGGGATAGGGCTGGGTCAGATCAGCGATGTGCGCGTCATAATGGGTAAGCAATTCCCGGTGATAGCCAGCAAAATCTTCGGGCGGGCAACCGCCACTTTGCTCCAGTGCCAATCGCAGCATTGCAGCACCGCCACCGCCGATCATCGTCTTCACTTGCGCGATGGTGAGCGGCGGCCGCCCCGCCAGCCCAAGCGCATGATTGACCGCCGCCGTGAGATCGCCACTCGTGTCGAGCAAGGTGCCGTCCAGGTCAAAGCCGACAATATCGAACGGGGGATCGAACGGGGGCGCAAACGGAAAATTAGGGGGAGAAGAACTATCTGCGCTCATCCGCCCCGCCTGCCAGCATCGCTATGGAATTGGCAACACAATCATGGCAGAGCGTACGAGATTGGGCTTGCGCCCGAGGGAGCCAGATGACCCAGCGACCAATCGCCGCCATCATCCTTGCCGCCGGCAAGGGGACGCGCATGAAATCCGATCTCCACAAGGTGCTACACCCGATTGCGGGGCAGCCGATGCTGCTGCACCTGCTGGATAGCGTCGCCGCACTGCCCCCAGAGCGAACCGTTGTCGTGACGGGTGCCGGGCGTGAGCAAGTGGAGGCAGCGGTTGCCCCAATCGGTGCGTCGACCGCGCTGCAAGCCGAGCAAAAGGGCACGGGGCATGCGGTGCTGCAGGCCCGCGAGGCGCTCGATGGTTTTGCGGGCGACGTGCTGATCCTGTACGGCGATGTGCCGCTGGTCAGCGCCGCGACGATGCAGCGCATGATCGATCGGCTGCGCGCGCCCGATGCCCCGGCTGTCGTCGTGCTTGGCTTCCGGCCCGATGACACCGCCGCTTATGGCCGCGTGATCGCCGATGATACTGGCCGCATCCTGAAAATGGTCGAGCACAAGGACGCATCGCCTGAGGAGCGCGCCGAGCGGCTGTGCAATAGCGGGCTGATGGCCGCGCGCAGCGACCGGCTGTTCGCGCTGCTCGATCAGGTCGGGTGCGCCAATGCCGCGGGCGAATATTACCTTGTCGACATCGTCAACATCGCTGCGGCGGAAGGTCTCGCCTCCGCCGTGATCGAGACCGCCGCCTGGGAAGTCGCCGGGGTCAACAGCCGCGCCGAACTCGCCGCTGTCGATGGCTATTGGCAAGCCGACCGCCGCAGCCGGGCGATGGCCGAAGGGGCAACGTTAATCGCGCCCGAAACCGTGTGGTTCGCGTATGACACGCAGATCGGCCGCGACGTGGTGATTGAGCCGAATGTGTTTTTCGGCCCCGGCGTGCAGATCGCCGATGGCGCGACGATCCACGCCTTTAGCCATATCACGGGCGCGACTATCGGCGCAGGCGCAGAAGTCGGCCCTTTTGCTCGCCTCCGCCCCGGTTCGGTGCTTGGCGAGAAAGCAAAGGTCGGCAATTTCGTCGAGATGAAGAAAACCGTGCTGGGGGCGGGGGCAAAGGCCAGCCACCTCACCTATCTGGGCGATACCGTAGTCGGGCCGGGCGCCAATATCGGCGCGGGGACAATCACCTGCAATTATGACGGCTATTTCAAATACAAGACCGAGATTGGCGCCGGTGCCTTTATCGGATCGAACAGCGCACTGGTTGCCCCCGTGTCGATCGGCGCAGGTGCGATCGTCGGCGCGGGATCAGTGATCACGGGCGATGTCGAGGCCGACGCCCTCGCCATCGCGCGCGCCAAGCAGGAAGCCAGGCCCGGCTGGGCAACGCGGTTCCGCGCCGCGATGACGGCAAAACGCCGCGCTTGATCTTGGTATATCTCGCCTGACTTGACGCGATATCACGCAATGATATCATACGCCCATGCGCACGCTGGTCGATATCCCCGAAGAAGACATCGCCTGGTTGGATCGTCGCGCGGCCGAACAGGGCAAGTCGCGGACCGCGATTGTTCGCGAGGCTGTCGCCAATTACCGCGCCGAAATCGGCAGCGACTGGATCGCGCGCGGTGCGGGTTATTGGAAGGACCGGACGGATATCGGCGATTCAATCGACTATCAGCGGGCAATGCGCGAAGACCGATCGCCCGACTAATCAGCATGGAGCCGCCGTTCTTCGATACCAATATCCTCATTGACTGGTTGCGGGCCCGACCTGAAGCGATCGCCGAATTGTCGCTTTATGCACGGCAACGGATCAGCCGGATCGTCTGGACGGAAATCCTTGCCGGCGAGCCGATCGAGACGCGCGATCATATCCGCCATTTGATCGCGCCGTACGAAATCGTCGAGCTTGATGGTCGCATTGCTGCGGCGGCAGCGGAAATCCGCTACCGGATGCGCATGAAGCTGCTCGATTCGATGATTCTTGCCACGTCGCAGGTCAACGGCGCGGTGCTGATTACGCGCAACACGAAGGATTTCCCGGCCGACATGCCAGGAATCCGGGTTCCCTACACGATCTAGCGAAAGATCAAATATGTGCGGTATCGTTGGAATTCTCGGCCAAGGCCCCGTTGCCGATCGCTTGCTCGATGGGCTCAAGCGGCTCGAATATCGCGGGTATGATTCAGCGGGTATCTGCACGGTGCATGACGGTGTGTTCGATCGCCGCCGGGCCAAAGGCAAGCTGATCAATCTCGCCGCCCGGCTGGCCGAGGACCCGCTGCCCGGCGCGGCCGGCATCGCGCATACCCGCTGGGCCACCCACGGCGCGCCGACCGAGGACAATGCCCACCCGCACATCGTTGATGATGTGGTGCTGGTCCACAATGGCATCATCGAGAATTTCAAGCCGCTGCGCGAGGAATTGATCGCCGATGGCCGCCAGTTTCTGAGCCAGACCGATACCGAAGTCGTCGCGCATCTGATCGCGCGCGAGATCGAACGCGGGGTGCCGCCGCGCGGTGCCGTCGCCAATGTCCTGCCGCGCCTGCACGGTGCCTTTGCGCTGGGGGTGATGTTCAAATCCGAACCCGATCTGCTGATCGGCGCGCGGCTCGGCGCGCCGCTGACGGTGGGCTATGGGGCAGGCGAGAATTATCTCGGCTCGGACGCGCTCGCACTCGCCCCGCTGACCCAGCGGATTGCCTATCTTGAAGAGGGCGACTGGGTCGTCATCACGCGCGCAAAGGTTGAGGTTTTCGATCGCGACAACCAGCCCGTCACTCGCCCGATCGTCAATTCGGGCGCTTCGGGCCAGTTGATCGACAAGGGCAACTACCGCCACTTCATGCTCAAGGAAATCTACGAGCAGCCCGTCGTCGTCGCGCAGACGCTCCGTAGCTATCTGCGGCCCGTGGAGGAACAGGTTGCCCTGCCCGATATGGAGTTCGATCTCGCCAAGATCCAGCGTGTCGCGATCGTCGCGTGCGGCACGGCCAGCTATGTCGGCATGATCGGCAAATATTGGATCGAACAGTTTGCGCGCGTGCCCGTGGAGGCCGATGTCGCCAGCGAATTCCGCTACCGCGATCCGGTGCTTACCCCCGATATGCTCGGCATCGTCATCTCCCAAAGCGGCGAGACCGCCGATACGCTCGCCGCGCTCCGCCACATGAAATCGGCCGGGCTGACGACCGCGGGGATCATCAACGTGCCGACCAGCTCCATGGCGCGCGAGGTCGATCTGTTGCTGCCCACTCATGCCGGGCCGGAAATCGGCGTCGCGTCGACCAAGGCCTTTACGTGCCAGCTTGCGGTGATGGCAGCGCTCGCGATCAATCTGGCGCGCGCCAAGGGGCTGCTGACCGAAGACCTGGAGCATGAAATCGTCCGGCACTTGCGCGAGGTGCCCGCCGCGATGAACCACGCGCTTGGCCATGACGAGGAAATCGAGGCGATGGCGCCCAAGATCGCCGCCGCGCGCGATGTGCTGTATCTGGGGCGCGGACCGGAATATCCGATGGCATTGGAAGGCGCGCTGAAGCTGAAGGAAATCAGCTATATCCATGCCGAGGGCTATGCCTCAGGCGAAATGAAACATGGCCCGATCGCGCTGATTGACGATAATGTGCCGTTGATCGTGCTCGCGCCCTCTGGCCCGCTATTCGACAAGACCGTGAGCAATATGCAGGAGGCGCAGGCGCGCGGCGCACAGGTGGTGCTGATCTCCGACGCGGACGGGATAGCCCAGGCGGGCGAAAACACGATCGCGACGATCGAAATGCCCAAGGTCCACCCGCTGATCGCGCCGCTGGTCTATGCGGTGCCGGTGCAGTTGCTTGCTTATCATGTCGCTGTTTTCAAGGGCACCGATGTCGATCAGCCGCGCAATCTGGCGAAGAGCGTCACCGTCGAATGATCCCCATCCGCTAACGCTTCTTTAACCATGGGCCGGGCATGGTCAGGGCATCCAAAAGCGGGGGTGCCCGGTGCGCATATTAGTTATAGACGACGAACCGGCGATGCATGAGTCATATCGCCAAAGTTTTGCGCCCAAGCAGAGCGGCGACGGCGCCGCGCTGACGGCGATGGCCGCCGAATTGTTCGGCGACGATGATGAGGGCGACTCTACGCCGAGCGCCGATGACAGCGCCATGGCGTTTGAGCTGACCCATGCCATGCAGGGCCTGGACGGGGTCGCCGCGCTGGAAACCGCGCTCGCCGAGGGCAAACCCTATGCGGTCGCCTTTATCGACGTGCGCATGCCGCCGGGGATTGACGGCAAGGAAACCGCCACGCGGATCCGCAAGCTTGATCCCAATATCAATATCGTCATCGTCACGGGCTATTCGGATTTCTCGCCGATCGAGATTTCCAAGGCCGCTGGGCCAACCGACAAGATTTTCTACATCGCCAAGCCCTTCGAAGTCGCAGAGGTGGTGCAGACCGCCACCGCACTCGCCGGGCGATGGCAGCTTGATATCGAGCTTGCCGCCGCACGCCAGCAGCTCGCCGATCAGGTTGTGATGCTGGAACAAAAGGGCGCGGAACTCGCGGCCAATGAAAGCCATGCCGTCCATATCGCCAATCATGATTCGCTGACTGAGGCCCCCAACCGCCTCGCTTTCCTCCGCGCGCTCACTGAACGCTCGCGCGGCAAGGAGCGTTTTGCGACGGCAATGCTCGATCTCGATCGCTTCAAGCTGGTCAACGATACGCTTGGCCATCTTGCCGGCGATGAAATGATCCGCTCCGTCTATCAGCTGCTCGCGGCATCGGTGCCCGAAGGCGGTCTGGTCGCGCGACTGGGCGGCGACGAATTCGGCATCTTGTTTGATACGCCGGGCGAAGAAGCTGCGGTGATGGCGTGCGAGCTGATGCTGCGCGCCTGTTCGGTTACGCTGAAAGTATTTGGCCATTCGATCCAGGCGAGCGCGTCGATGGGCGTGGTGGTTACTGAGGCCGAACCCGTGCGCGATCCGGTTGACGTGATGCGTCGCGCTGATCTTGCCCTTAACGAATCCAAGCGCGCTGGTCGCGGTGTGGTGCGGCCCTTTGACGAATCGATGGATGAGAGCATCCGCTTCCGACGCCAGATCGAAAGTGGGTTAAGCAAGGCGATTGCCGGGGGTGAGCTCAAACTCGTCTACCAGCCGATCGTCTCGCGCGAAGGGTTGGAAGTCATTGGGTTTGAAGCGCTGCTGCGCTGGAACAGCCCCGAATATGGGCCGATTTCGCCCGGCATGTTCATCCCGATCGCCGAAGAAAGCAATTTGATCCATGAGCTTGGCGACTGGGTCATTGATCAGTCGCTTCAAGAGGTGAAAAACTGGCCCGACCAATATGTCTCGGTCAATTTCTCACCGCGCCAATTCCGTCGGCAGAATTTTGTCGCGCGCGTCATGGAACGCGTCCAGCACGCTGGGGTGTCGCCCGCACGCTTCCAGATCGAAATCACCGAAACGGCGATTTTCGACGATGCCGATCGCGCCGCCGATACGCTCTACAAGCTGCGCCAAATGGGCTTCCGCATCGCGCTCGACGATTTCGGCACGGGCTATTCCAGCCTGTATAACATCCGCAAATTCGCGCTTGATTGCCTGAAGATCGATCGCAGCTTCATCGATGGCATGGGCCGCGAGCGCGAAAGCGCTGCAATCGTCCATTCGATCATCCATCTCGGCCGCGCATTGGGGCTTGGCGTCATCGCCGAGGGTGTCGAGACCGACGCCCAGGTGCAGGCGCTCCGCCTGGCTGGCGCATCGCATCTGCAAGGCTATTTCTTCTCCCGGCCAATCGATGCGATCGACGCCCGCCGCATGGCCGAAGATCGCTTCATCGAGGGCAAGGATGATCCCGGCGATGGCCCCGCACTCTATCAGGCAGGGAACGGGACACACGGCTGATGACCGTCGCAATGTTCGGGTGGACGATCCGCGCGCCAGGCTCGCTTGGCGCGAAACTCCTGCTGATTTTGACGACGGTCGGCCTGCTCGGATCGCTGGCGATCACGCTGTTGCTTGCCAGCGTCATCACGCCCAGCTTCAACCAGCTTGAGGGTGCATCGGTCGGCGCGCATGTCGAACGGACCCGCGCCGCGCTCGCTGAATATATCTCAAAGGTGGAAACCGCCGTTCGCGATTATGGCGACTGGAATTCCAGCTATGATTATATGGGCCAGCCGACCACCAAGTTCGAACAGGAATCCTTTTCCACGCTTGCCATGTCGAATCTCGACGTCAACGGCATGGCCTATATCGGCAATGACGGCCGGATCGTCATCGCGCGCTGGCTCGATCTTGGCGCGCAGACTGATCAGCCCGCGATGCGGCGTAAATTGATCGAACGCATTGGCCAGATTGATTTCAACAAGGCACTGGGCGGTCGCAGTTCGGCAGCCTTCTATACCCGGCTTGGGCCGATCGTCGCCGCCGTCGGCGTTGCCAAGGTCAGGCGCAGCGATGGCACGGGTGCGCCGCGTGGCTATGTGATGATGGTCAGGCAATTCACGTCAGCGCAATTGTCGACCTTGCTGCAGCTGAAGGCGCGGCTTGATCTGTCCAACATGTCAAACGCGGAAACGATTAGCCCCGGCGACAAGAATATGACGATCGCCGTGCCGATCATTGGCGCAGACCGGCGCGCGGTCGCCAATGTCAGCTTCAATGTACCCCGCGATGTTTCCATCCTTGGGCAGCGCATGCTGTTGCTCGCGATCGCCGGATCGACCGTGTTGTTGCTGGTGCTGCTGATGGTGCTGCGCCGGATGATCGCCCGGCTGGTGCTGGCGCCGCTGCACCGGGTTGAGCGGCACATGCAAGTCGTCACCGCATCGGGCGCGCTGGGCCCGCTTGATGAGGATGGGCGGCGGGATGAGATCGGATCGCTTGGCCGCAGCTTCAATCTCATGCTGCAACAGCTAAAGGATCTGCGCGAGCAGCTTGAAGTGCAGAGCTTTGCGCTTGGCCGCAGCGAAAGCGCTGTCGCGGTGATGCACAATGTCCGCAACGCGCTGAACCCGATCAGCACGATCCTGTCGCGGGGCATCGCCGATGAACCCGTTACCGACCGCGCGATCATCGACCGTGCAGTGGGCGAATTGGCGCGCGAGGATATCCCGGCCGCGCGCCGCCAGAAACTCGCTGCCTTTGTCGCCGCCGCCGTCGATGCCGAGGCCAGCGACCGCGCCGAACGCCGCCGCCAGCTCCAGGCCGGGCGCGAGGCCATGCATCACGTGCTTGAAATCATCGGCACCCAGCAAGCACAGGCACATGAACGCCCGCCGCTCGCGCCGTGCGATGTCACTGAAATCATCACCCAGAATGCCGCGATTGCGCGCTATTCCAGCGATGTCTCGATCGCGTTCAGCTTCCCCGCCCAGCCCTGGCCCGTCATGGCCAACCGGCTGATCCTGAGCCAGGTGATCGGCAATTTGTTTGGCAATGCCGCCGAATCAATCGTTGCCCGTGGCGCTGGCAGCGGCAGCATCCGCGTCGCCGTCAGCGAAGTCGATGAAAAGCTGCGCATCGAAATCCATGATGATGGTGAAGGCTTTTCGCCAGAGATTGGCGCGACGCTGTTCCAACGCGGCTTTTCCACCCGCGCCCACAAATCAGGCGGACTGGGTCTGCACTGGTGCGCCAATTCGATGAACGCCATGGAAGGCGGGCTGGCGCTTGAAAGCCAGGGCAAGGGGCATGGCGCGGTCGCGATTCTGACGCTGAAGGCAGCGCCTGCGGTGGCGGCAAGAAGCGCGCTCGCCGCCTGATCGCGGCCAAGGCGGACCTACCCGTTTCGGCGTGCGGTGACGGCGTCTGATTTTGCCCCATAGCCGTGCGGTCCCTGTGGTTAAACGCGCGCTGGCGCCGTTCAATCCAAATTCATTTACGAATATGGCACAATTTGACGATCGTGACCGAGCACGACGTTGAAAGACTAAACACGCAAATTGATTGCCTAGGATAGCAACAGATCCTTGCTGTCCTATTATCAATCAGTTCGCAGAGTTATCTTCAATTTTAGGTGAACTAAAATTCCTTAAAATTGGAGTTTTTAGTATAACTGTCGATCGCCTTTAAACTGCGTGTTCGATCACGACTCACAAAGTCTTGAAGGGACTAGATCATGCCTACGCTAAACTTTGACGATATCACCTTGGCCGAAGGCGGCGAACAGCCACTTGCCAATGGCTTTGGCGGCTTCAACTGGCTGCAGGCCGGGATCTACAATCCCGATGGCGCGATTGCAGGCTATGTCGCGACGTCGGGGCAGAATCTCCTGTTCATCGCAGAGGCCGGTAATAGCGAAATCGCCGGTTATGAAAACGCTGCCCGCGGCACTCCCCTCACCATGATCCGCGCCGATGCGTTCACCCTGGAATCGCTCAATCTGTCTTCGGCGTTTCGGCCGGGGCTGACCGTCACCGTCCGTGCGTATGCCGATGAAGCGGGTGCCCATGTCATCGGCCAGAAAACCGTCACGGTCGGGCCTGCCGAACAACAGAATGTCTCCTTCCTTGGCGCGCTCGATTTCGGCACGTTTCTTGGCGCACAGCGCGTTGAATTCAACGCCAATGATGGCAATGACGCGACCTTCGATTATTTCGGCATCGACAATCTGACGTTCAGCGACACCGCCAATGTCGTTCTGAACTTCGACGACATCACGCTCACCCCGGGCGGCGAAGCGCCGCTGGGCAGCTATCAGGGCTTCGTCTTTTCGGAAACCGGCGTTTACCAGCCCGATGGTGCAATCCCTGGCTATACAACGAGCTCTGGACCGAACCTGGCCTTTATCGCCGAAGCCAATAACAACGAAGTTGCAGGCTATGAGGGCAATCCGGCCGGATCGCCGGTTGTCATCACCAATGCCAGCCAGTTCAGCTTTTTGGGCGGCAATTTTTCAGCGACGTTCCGCGCTGGGCTCGACATCACGATCCGCGGTTATGCCGATGAAGCGGGTACGCAATTGGTCAGCGAACGCACGATTACGGCCAATTTCGGCAGTGCCGATCAGTTCGACTTCCTCAATGGCGAGTTTTCCGGGCTTCATCGGCTGGAATTCAACGCCAATGACGGCAATGCTGGCACCAGCGATTATTTCGGGTTCGATGATTTGAGCTTCTTTGTCGCCCCGTCGGCGGGAGCTGGCCTTAGCGGCGCTGCCGCTTTTGGCTTCGGTCCCGAATCCGTCGGCGCCGATCCATTCCTGACGGATCTGGCGACAGTGGGCCAGTTGGTCGAAATCGCCTGAGCGATGCGGGCGGCGGCCGTACCCCTCCGGTCGCCGCTCGTCCCGTTCAGCCCTGTTTTACCCTCACCACCGGCGGTGCCACCGGCGGCACATCATCGCGCCGCCGCAGATAGGGCGCGACCAGATTACGCGCGCGGAACCATTCCTGCCGTTCGGGCGTCAGCGTTTCGAAATTGCCGATGACCCGACGGCAATCGTCGCTGCGGCACTGGCAGATCATGTGCCAGTTGCTCTGGGTGAGCGTGGTCGAATAATCCCAGCTGATCTCATCGCCCGGCGCGATCGGCTGAATGGCGACAAGATAGACGCCATCGTCGGTAAAGCGCAGCCCGGCATTGGGCGAGCAGCTATGGTTGATCAGATCATCGATCCGCCCCGATGGCCCCATATAATGATCAGGCGTGACCTGGACGAAGCGATCACTGACGCCGCGCATCAGGCTGGGCACCTGGTCTGCGCGGAACCGCCGACCAGTGAATTTCACAATCTGTTCGCCTTCAGCAAAATTGGTGGCGGCAAACACCGCCTTGCCCAAATGCGTCTCCCCCACCGAAAACAAATTGGCGGCGGGGCGATATTTATCGAGCACATAAAAGCGCCCGTTGCGGAAACCGAGCGAGCGGATCGGGTTGATCGTGGCCAGGCCGATCATGAACCACACGCTGGCATGGCAGAGCAATTCGACCAAGATATAAGCATAGCTGCCGACTTCGACATTGCCGGAGCGGGTCGCCACAATCAGCGTGGCCAGATCACCCACCGTCCACAGCCCCCAAGCCGGTGATCGCTCGCGTGCCCGGTCTTGCTGCACGCTTTCCCAGGTCGGCCAGAAGCTGATCGGCACGGCCGCCACCACCAGCATATGCGCCCAGAAGGCCGAACTGAACATCGCCCACAGCAGCAGCGAGGCGAGGCAAGCGGCCATGCAAATCGTTTCGCTGCGGGTCGGCGCGCTCCATGCCGAACGCTGCCAAATGCCGATCGTGACGATGATACAGGCCGCCGCCGATACCAGAAAGACGATGCTCTGCGCCGCGCCGGGATTAACGGCGGCATAGGTGCTGGCCTCCACCAGAATCGCCGCGCTCCAAATCAGCCAGGACGCGCGATTGGGCTGGACAAGTTCGCGCTTCAGCCCCGTCAGGTACAGGGCATAGCCTGCGAAATTGGCCAGGACGGCAAGCAGAAACCAGAGCGCGATCGTCATATCCGTTACCGTTATGGTTAACCGATCAATATCGAATCCCCAGACTCGCGTCTATAAAAACCTAGGAGTCAGCACGAGTCGCGCCAAATGAGTCGATTCAAGCCCGGTTCTGCCCCGGCGCGGGGTGGCGGCGAATCCAGCAACCAAGGCTCCCCCCGGCGGCATTCGCCGGCGCCGGTGCGCCAATTCAGCTCTATTGTGCAGCACGCAGAAGCGCCGCCAGAATATTGACCTTCCCCGCGTCCTCGTGCAGGGGAGCGGAGCCCTAAGGCGGCCCTTTAGCCGACACAGGGACATTGCCTGAAAAATAATTGTTTTTCAAGGTATTGCGGGTGTAGCTCAATGGCAGAGCAGAAGCTTCCCAAGCTTACGACGAGGGTTCGATTCCCTTCACCCGCTCCAACTACCTGTCCGCCACTAGTCGCCGGCGCCTAGACAGACCCCAGAAATCCTTGTTATTCAGTGGCTGTTGGACCGCTGATGTTCACCCGCGTTCGCACCCAACCACCATCCGGTGGGGGTATGATTAGGGGGTACATACAAAACGGTCGAATCGATACCCCCACGCTTGGGGGTATATTGGGGGTATGAACCCCCGGAGAGGATAGGAAAACCGTGGCTTTGACCGATGTAGCAATTCGAAACGCCAAGCCCGGCGCGAAGGCGATCAAACTGGCGGACGGCGGCGGTATGTTCCTTCTTGTGACGCCAGCCGGTGGAAAACTGTGGCGGCTAAAGTTTCGCATCGATGGCCGCGAGAAACTATTGGCCATTGGAGGTTACCCGGAGATTGGTTTGGGCGAAGCCCGCAGGCGACGGGAGGAAGCGCGAGAACTGATTGCGTTAGGCAAAGACCCGGCGCGCGAAAAGCAGCGCGAAAAGGTCCGCTCCCGCATACAAGCGGCGGACACGTTCAAGGCGATCTGCGATGAGTATTGCGAAAAGCGCAGGCGTGACGGCACCAAGGGCTGGGCACCCGCCACCGCTATTCGGAGCGAATATCTGCTTTCACTGGTCTGCGGTTCAATTGGCAAGCTGCCCATTGGCGAGATTGAACCGGCTGACGTGCTGACAGCCATTCGCCGGATCGAAGGCAAGGGAAAGCTGGAAAGCGCCCGGCGCAGTCTGCAATTAGCGGGCGCGGTGTTCCGCTATGCCGTCGCGACGGCAAGGCTAGCGTCCGATCCCACCCGCGATCTGCGAGGCGCACTGACTGCGCCAACTGTTACCCATTACGGCGCGATCACTGAAGCAAAGAAGGTTGGCGAGCTTTTACGCGCAATCGATGACTACGATGGTAGCGGCATCACGCGCTTGGCACTCCAGATTGCCCCCCATGTCTTTGTCCGCCCAGGTGAACTGCGCCAAGCCGAATGGAGCGAAATTGATCTGGGCGGCGCACTGTGGATCATCCCGGCTGGCAAGATGAAGATGCGAAAGGTACATCACGTGCCGCTGTCCCGCCAAGCTGTGGCGCTCTTCCGAGAGGCGCATTCTGCAACTGGGCCGTCCGGCTATGTCTTTCCGTCCGTCCGCACCCGCATCCGGCCGATGAGCGAAAACACCGTCAACGCTGGCTTGCGACGGCTGGGGTATAGCACGGACGAAATGACTGCGCACGGCTTTCGAGCTATGGCTTCAACCCTTCTAAATGAGAGTGGCAAGTGGAACCCAGATGCCATCGAACGCGCCCTCGCCCATGGCGATACCGACAAGGTGCGGGCAGCATATCATCGCGGCGCACACTGGGATGAGCGCGTCGAAATGGCGCAGTGGTGGAGCGACTACCTCGACACGCTCCGCAAGGGCGCTGATATTGTTCGATTGCCCGCCCGGCGCGGCGAGTAATCTACCCCAAGTCAGCTTGTCGCAACCGAGCCATGGTGCATATTGTCGCACATGGCCGAACATTGGATCGAAGCTGCACAAGCGCTGGAAATCATCCGAGATCAAATTAGCCTTTGTACGCGGCTGAATGCCGGACTCATCACTGCCCGCGCCCGGACGCTCACCACGGATGGAGAAACTGAACTCGGGGCAAATGTGCCACAGTCGTTTTGGTGGTCCAAAGGTCACGCAGCGCTGCAACAAAACTGGGCTAACGGCGATTTCTCGACGTGGATTGATCGCAAGCAGCAGGTCTTCGCGTTCGGCGTCACATTTCCTTTGTCTGCGATCCTTGAAATGGTCGCCTTCGAAAAACGGGCTTTGATAGCTCGAAAACTGTCGGTTGCAGGATCAACGGACTGGATTTCGTCGAAGGAAGCGCGGCGGCTAGTCTATAATCGCTTTGGATACCTACCCGGGAACGCGGAAACCGCGATTGTGGAACAGGCCGGATTGGGTTTCATTGTTGCACGAGCGGTTCAAGCGCAGGGCGCAACCCACTTGGAACGAGAGGGCAAGTGGAAATGGGAAGCGCGGGAATGGAACGTTCCTGCCTGGTTCTGGACAGATTTCGGCACCGCTGATCGAAGCGGCCCCGATTGGGAACTTGGGCGCTTCGCCGGGCGAGGTGTGGCAACAGACGGGACTCGCCGCATTGCGCTGTCAGGCGTTCATTTTCATCGCGCCAGCCTTAACGTGCTTGATCCAAACCCTGCGCCTGTCGAAACCCCAGAATCTAACCGGGGCCGTAAACCCAAATATGACTGGCCAGCCGCAATAAACTCGTTCTGGGGTCGCATTTATAGGGATGGACTGCAGTTCAACAATCAGGCGGACGTAGAGAAACTGCTGATCGAAATCCTTCGTGTGGGCGATAAAGAGCCGGGCGAAAGTACCGTTCGGCCCTATGCCAGCCAAATTTGGGAAGAATACAGCAAACCGTGAGGCTGATAATTCCCGTCAACCCAATTTCCGGCCCATTTCCGGCCTTATCGTCCGACACGCCAGACCGATTCATTAATGCTTGTCCATACACGCTGGCACCCGCTGGCGACATTCGGAGCGAGCGACATGGAACGACTGGCCTATTCGATCAATGAGACTGCCAAGGCGCTGAGCCTTGGCCGAACATCGGTTTATTTACTGATCACCGAAGGGCGGTTGGAAACCTTCAAATTCGGTAGTCGCCGACTGGTCAAAGCCGAATCAGTGCGGCGACTGGTGGACGGGCAGGTATAACCGCCATGCCTGCGCGCAAAGGCAATCCCCAACGGGTCAAGCAGCACCGCATCTATAGTGCAGCGGAATTGGCGATCTGTTGCGGCGTTCACAAGAACACCATCCGGTACTGGCAGTGACCTGCTCCCCAGATTGTCCGCGATTATAAGTTAGCCCTGTTCATGTTTTGGGCCTGTTTGGCCCGGATTGCATATTCCGATGGTGTGAGCCCGTC
>NZ_NCGH01000005.1:0-150307 GCF_002281505.1 Sphingomonas sp. 28-62-20 | reverse complement strand
CGACGTGCTGCCGCGCGCGAACCATTTCTTCGAGCATGAAATGCCCGAGCTGATGGAGAGCGTGGACAATTATCTGGACATGCGGCTGGACCCGAATTCACCGATTAAGTGAGGCGCGCGAGGATTTAGCGAAGCTAAATCCCGCTTAAAGGCGCTGAACTCGGCCGGCGGGGCTCCAGCCCCGACCGACGACATGGGCTTTGCCCATGGCGGGGATGATGATTTGACTTGGTGGTAAGCGGACATTGCGCATCGCCTACGTTTCGCGCACGCTCTCCTGATGAGATGGTCGCTTGCGGTCCTTGCCGTTACTTTAAGTGTTGCTGGATGTGGAACGGGCAAGCGCCCTTTCCGCATAATACAGTTTTGCCTGGCCGATACCGGCGAATTCGAAACCATGAATTCTGTGCTTCGGGAAGTCGCCGCAGCCAACAAGCTCCCATTCTTCGACAACAGTACGGCTACCGAAGCTGAACTTCACTCGGCCGCCGATCTTCAAGATAAGCTGAAAGTTGCACATCCAACCGTAAACGTCGGGACGGTTGGGCCTACCGCGATGGGGTTCAGCGTCGGAAACTTCGCCGACGCTCCATCCCAGATGGTCGTCGGTTTTTCGAAGGCGAACGACCCCGTTGCAGCGCGTAAACTATCGGACGACGTGGTGAAGGCGCTTTCGAATAAATGGCGCATTCGTGAGGTCCCCAATGTAGAAACGAGCGGCGCATACCCACTAAAAGACTGCGACGGCTGACAGTTTGATGACCGCAACTGGGCAATTCCTGCCCCCTCCCGTCCCCGTCACCCCGGGCTTGTCCCGGGGTCCCGCTTTTCCAACCTCGGGCATCGCGAGAAGTAAGGCAGCGGGACCCCGGGTCAAGCCCGGGGTGACGGGCGTGTTGGTGGGCGGGTGCAGCGCGACATCGCCACCCCTCACCCCACCCCACCCAAATCACCACATTCCCCAACAACACCCCCGAAATCACCAGCGGCACGCCCTTCCTCCGGTCGCACCCCTTCGCCACCATCCACTCGCTCCTAAGCCTGTCCTACAGCTAAGCGTTCTGCTACGCTTCCCGCTGTTCTTTCACACCGTCGATCGCAACTGGGCAGTCCTGCCCGCTTTGCCATAGCGTCGCCCAATGCGCACTGTCTGGCGAGCCCATGGCCAGTGGGAACATTAGGGAACATTCACATCCCGGCCGGGGCTGAACCGTCGCCCGCTGCCAACAACGTCGCCGGATGATTTGGGCAGCTGGGTATGGTGTGGTCGCCGCCCTAACCCGTTCTCGTCACCCCGGGCTTGACCCGGGGTCCCGCTTCTTCAACTTCACGCAACGCTAGGAAAAGGCAGCGGGACCCCGGATCAAGTCCGGGGTGACGGGTTTGCTTGGGGTGGGTGTGAGCGCGATCCTCCTCCTCACCCCACCCAAATGACCACATTGCCCAACAGAACCGCCGCCATCACCAGCAGCAGCACCCCCTTCTTCCGGTCGCCCCCCTTAACCACCATCCAACCCCCGCCGATCAGGCACGCAAACACCCCCAGCATCGCAATCGCCGGCGCCGCCTGCGCGATCCGCACCAGCCCCTCGTTCATCCCCCCAGCACCCGTGCATAAGCCG
Organism: Sphingomonas sp. 28-62-20; assembly: GCF_002281505.1. Taxonomy (NCBI): domain Bacteria; kingdom Pseudomonadati; phylum Pseudomonadota; class Alphaproteobacteria; order Sphingomonadales; family Sphingomonadaceae; genus Sphingomonas; species Sphingomonas sp. 28-62-20. The sequence goes on along the minus strand of NZ_NCGH01000005.1, from coordinate 148,685 downwards.
CCGGATCGACATTCCCGCCCGACAAGATCACCAGCATCCCCTCCCCCATCTCCACCTTGCCCGCGAGCAACGCCGCCAGCGCCACCGCGCCGCCCGGCTCCACCACCAGCCGCAGCTTCTCCGCCGCCCAGCGCTGCGCCACCGCCACCTCTTCCTCGCTCACCGCCACCCCCGTCACCCCGCGCCTGGACAACACATCGAAGGTCAGCGGTGACACCAGCTTGGTCTGCAGCGAATCGCACGCGGTCGGCGGCGGGTTGTCCCCCACCGGCTCGATCCACCCGGCCTCGAGCGATCGCCGCATATCGTCCCAGCCATCGGGCTCGACCACGGTCACCGCAGCGTCGGGCAGCGCGAGCGCAATCCCTGCCGCCAGCCCACCGCCGCCGCACGGCACGATCACGCGAGTCGGTGCGCCCATCCCCTGCTTCTCCATCTGCTTGGCGGCTTCCAGGCCCGCGCTGCCCTGGCCTTCGATCACCCAGGGATCATCGAAGCTCGGCACCAGTACGGCGCCGCGCGCGCCCGCCAGCCCGGCCGCGATCTTCTCGCGACTCTCGCTCGCCCGGTCATAGCTGACGATCTCCGCGCCCAGTGCCAGCGTCGCTTCGCGCTTCACGGCGGGCGCATCGCTCGGCATCACGATCAGCGCGGGCATGCCGAGCCGTTTCGCGGCCCAGGCGATTCCCTGCGCATGATTGCCCGACGAAAACGCAACCACGCCTTTGCTCCGCGATTCGGCATCAATCGCGGTCAGCCGGTGCCAGGCACCGCGCAATTTGAACGCGCCAACCGGTTGCAAATTTTCCGCCTTGAAAGCGACGCTAAACCCCTTGATTTCGCCTATGAATAAGGGGCTCGGCGGCAGGATGGCGGCGAGCTTTGCCGCCGCGTCGCGCACCCCCGCGCGGGTCGGTTGTCGCAAAATTGTCATGAAACTTTCCTCGACCTTCAAATAACTATTTACATCCAGATCAACCGACCCTATTCGGCCCTTCCGCTGCCCCATGGGACTTCCAACCGCAAGGCAGCTTTTTTCGTTTTGTCTCACGACATTTGGAGGTCCCTTGAGTTGCACAAGCATCATAGCACGCGGGAGCTAGCTAGCCCCCAGGTCGGTTCCGCCATTGGAATCGCACTTTCGACGCGTCCGGTTCAGCCGGTCACGCTCGTTCGTCCCCATGCCGCGGCACGGGCAGCCCGATTCTTCGCAGAGAAGTTTCCGGGTCGCTCGATGTATGCGGTAAAGGCCAATCCCTCAGCCGATCTGCTACAGACCCTGTGGGACAACGGCATCACGCATTACGACGTCGCCTCGATTGCCGAGGTGCGGCTCGTTGCGCGTACGCTGCCTGAAGCCACGCTCTGCTTCATGCACCCGGTCAAGGCCGAGGAAGCGATTGCAGAAGCCTATTTCACGCACGGCGTGCGTGTCTTCTCCCTCGACAGCCTGGAAGAACTGTCAAAGGTGATGCGCGCGACCAATGACGCGACTGACCTGACGCTCTGCGTCCGGCTGCGCGTCTCGTCGGAGCATAGCAAGCTCAGCCTCGCGTCGAAATTCGGCGCGGCACCGGGTGAGACCAAGGAACTCCTGTTCGCGGCGCGCCAGGCAGCGGATGCGCTTGGCATCTGCTTCCATGTCGGCTCGCAAGCCATGACGCCCGAGGCCTATGCCCAGGCGATGGAGCGCGTGCGTGCGGCGATCGTCGATGCCGGCGTCACGGTCGACGTCGTCGATGTCGGCGGCGGGTTTCCTTCGTCCTATCCGGGCATGGAACCGCCCCCGCTCGAGCGTTACTTCGCGACGATCCACCGCGCGTTCGAAAGCCTGCCGATCTCCTATTCGGCTGAGCTTTGGGCCGAGCCCGGCCGTGCGCTCTGTGCCGAATATAGCTCGATCATCGTCCGCGTCGAAAAGCGTCGCGGCGATGAACTCTACATCAATGACGGTGCTTATGGCGCGTTATTCGATGCAGCGCATATCGGCTGGCGCTTCCCGGTCACGTTGCTGCGTGAGCCCGATTCGAACGCCCGCGACATGGCGTTCAGCTTCTATGGGCCAACCTGTGACGATATGGACCATATGGCGGGTCCCTTCATGCTCCCCGCCGATGTGCAGGCAGGCGATTATATCGAGATCGGCATGCTCGGTGCCTATGGATCGGCGATGCGCACCGCGTTCAACGGCTTTGGCTCGGACGAAACGGTGATCGTCGATGATGAGCCAATGGTGTCGCTCTATCTCGATGACGAGGCAGAAGCGGTTCCGTCGAACGTCGTCACACTGTAACACGCGCGTAGCATTGCACATCCCTCTCCCCTCCCGCTTGCGGGAGGGGTTGGGGGTGGGCTTGCGCCGTTCACGCGTCCATGTCCGCACCCAGACCATTCCCACCCCTAACCCCTCCCGCAAGCGGGAGGGGGATATGGAGCATCTTATGACCGACACGCTCACCCCCACCCGCACCAATGATCAGCGGAAAGCCGAGCTGCTCTCCACGCAAGTCGAGCATATCGACATCACCAGCTTCGATGCGCGCCCGATCGTGGAAGCGATGGGCAAGATGAGCTTCACCAGCCGCGATCTCTCTCGCGCCACCGGCATCTACAACCAGATGCTGGCCGATCCCGATTGCACGATCTGCCTGGTGATCGCTGGCTCGACGTCGGCCGGCGGCTGCATGGACCTCTATGCAGAACTCATCCGCAACAACATGGTCGATTGCGTCGTCGCCACCGGCGCGACCATCGTCGACATGGATTTCTTCGAAGGCCTCGGCCACAAGCATTATCAGGCATTGGAAGTGCCCGATGACAACACGCTGCGCTCGCTGCTGATCGACCGAATCTATGATACCTATATCGACGAGGAAGAGCTCCAGCACGTCGATCATACGATCTTCGAGATCGCCGAGACGCTCGAGCCGCGCCCCTATTCCAGCCGCGCCTTCATCCGCGAGATGGGCAAGTATCTCGTCGAGTATGGCAAGAAGGACAACAGCCTCGTCAAGCTGGCGTACGAGCATGACGTGCCGATCTTCTGCCCGGCATTCGTCGACAGCTCGGCAGGCTTCGGCCTCGTCAAGCATCAGGTCGATTCGGTGAAGGCCGGCAAGCCCTATATGGTGCTCGACGCCATCGCCGATTTCCGCGAGCTGACCGACATCAAGATCAAGGCCGGCACCACCGGCCTGCTGATGATCGGCGGCGGCGTGCCGAAGAACTTCATCCAGGACACGGTCGTTTGCGCCGAAATTCTGGGCCATGACGATGTCGAGGTGCACAAATACGCCGTGCAGATCACCGTCGCCGATGTGCGCGACGGCGCCTGCTCGTCATCGACGCTGCAGGAAGCGGCGAGCTGGGGCAAGGTCAACACCGGTATCGAACAAATGGTGTTCGCCGAAGCCGGCTCGGTCATGCCGCTGCTGGCATCGGACGCCTATCACCGCGGTCTATGGAAGGACCGCGCCAAGCGCCGCTGGGGCGCGATCTTCGACTGATCGGTTGCATTTCGAAACATAGTGAGTCACCGCTCCCCTCGGAAACCAATTCCGGGGGGAGTTTTCGTTATGAACAGTCCAATTCTCGCGACCGTCGTTGCGTTGGCAGCGTGGAGCCTTGTCATGTGGCTCTGGATGTATGCCACCCGCCTGCCTGCCATGCGCAAGGCCAAGATCGATACCTTCAACCTGGTCGGCGGCGCAGGATCAGACCTGAAGGCGATCATCCCGCCCAAGCAGCAATGGCCGGCCGACAATTACAACCATCTGCACGAACAGCCGACGATCTTCTATGCCATCGCCATCACACACGCGCTGATCGGCACCGGAGACGGCGTGAACCTCACCATCGCCTGGGCCTATGTCGCGCTCCGCGTCCTCCACAGCCTGGTGCAGGTGCTCGTTAACCGCGTCATCGTGCGCTTCACGCTGTTCTCGCTGTCATCGCTCTGCCTGATCGCGCTGACGCTGCATGCGGCGATGGCGATGCTGGGTGCACATCACCTTTAACTGAATAACCGCGCCATCGATCGTTCGAGCATCACCAGCTGCCACAATGTCCGGCCGTGTTCCGCACGCCCGGCGCGGTGGTCGCTGGCGAGGCGGTCGATTGTCGGCATGTCGAACCAACCCGTCGCGCCAAGCACGCGCGACGTCGCCAGCGCAGCAGCTTCGTCCGCGAGTGGCCCGCGAAACCAGCTGCTGATCGGCGTCACAAAACCCATTTTCTGGCGATAAAGAATGTCACGCGGCAAATAGCGCTCCATCGCCTTTTTCATGATCCATTTGCCCTCCCCCGACTTGATCCGCATCGAAACGGGCAAGGTCGCGGCGAATTCGATCAATTTGTAATCGAGCAACGGCTCGCGCGCCTCCAGGCTAACGGCCATGCTGGTGCGGTCGACCTTGGTCAGGATATCGCCCGGCAACCAATGCTTGAAATCGGCATATTGCGCCCGGTCCAGCGCCTCGCGCGCTGGGGCCGTGCGCATCGTCTCGACATAACGCGCCTCAGCGACATGCCCGCCCAGCGCCCGTCGCGCCGCATCGCTGAACAATTGTGCCCGCAAGGCCGGGGTTGTGACCCCCACTGATCGTGCATAAGCGGTCGCCCCGTCATCAGCGAGTCCGAGCAACGTCGTTTTGGCCCGGAACATCCGTGGCGCCCAATCCGCTTTGGGATAGAGCGCACCGAGTTTCCCAAACACTGCGGCACGATATTGTGCTGGAATAAGCGCCCTGACCTGTTCCTCAGCGGCCTGGAATTTATAGCGACGATAGCCGGCGAGCACCTCATCCGCGCCGTCCCCCGACAATGCGACCGTCACCGTTTCACGCGCCAATTCGCACACCCGATAGGTAGCCAGCGCCGAGGCATCAGCAAAGGGCTCGTCAAACGCCGCGACCAGCGTATCGATCAGGGCGAAATCATCAGCAGCGACGATTCTCTCCCGGTGGTCGGTCGCAAACAGGGTGGCGATCTGATTGGCATAACCGCGTTCGTCATGATCAGCCGCCTCAAAACCAATTGTACAGGTCTTCACGGCGCGTTTCGACGCCGCCGCCATCAGCGCAACCACCGCCGAGCTATCGACCCCGCCGGAAAGAAACGCCCCCAGCGGCACATCGGCAAGCATCCGCGATTCGACGCCCGCCCGCATCAGCGCGGTCAGCTCCTCGCTCAACGACGCGACGGAACCGGTCGCACGGCGGCTGAAATCAATGTCCCACCATTGCACCGGCGCCGGCACCGGTTTGCCGCGTTCAATCAACAAGCTATGGCCGGCCGCCAGTTTCTGCACGCCAGCCACCAGGCATGTATCATCGGGCACATAGCCGAATGCCAGATAATCCTCGACGGCGCGGATATCGGGCGTGCGCCGCACGAGCGGGTGCGCGAGCAAGCCTTTAAGTTCCGAGGCAAATGCCAATCCGCCGTCTGAAAGCAGCACATAATGGAGCGGCTTGACCCCCAGACGGTCGCGCGCCAGAAACAGGCTCTGCGTCCGTGCATCGTGCAGGGCAAAGGCGAACATGCCGTTCAACCGATCGAGCATGGCCGGGCCCCATGCCGCCCAGCCATGCAGCAGCACTTCGGTATCGCTGTTGGTGCGGAAGCGGGCTCCTTTTGCTTCCAATTCGGCGCGCACTACCTGGAAATTATAGATTTCGCCGTTGTAGGTAACCGTCAACGCCCCATCGGCACTCGCCATTGGCTGCGCGCCGCCGCCCAGATCGATGATCGACAGCCGCCGGTGGCCCAGCCCAACGCCCGGCGCAGTCCACACGCCCGATCCATCCGGGCCGCGATGGGCTTGGGCATTGGCCATCGCGGTAATCCGCGCGGGATCAACGGGCTTGGGCGTGGCAGGATAGAAAATACCGGCAATGCCACACATGCTATACTGTCTGCCCCGTTGCGATCGATCGCGGAAACCTGCGTCGATCTATTGGCCGCTTGCCACCCGGTCGGCCAGCCGGTCAAGCGGCCCTGCGGCCTGGATGAAGCGCGCAATCGTCGCCCGGGCATCCACACCTGGCTCAACCTGTACCGATACATGCAGCGCCACGCCAACGGGCGATCCACCGAGCAGCTTCGCCTTCAGCGTCTCCAGCTTCACGACACGGGGGCTCGCCGTCAGCTTCCCGCCGATCCGATACCAGGTAACGACAATGCGCTCGACATGGCCGGGCGCGGTGATCCGCATCGCTGAGCCACCCGCAATGTCTGGCAAATCCTCGATCCGCACCCAGCGATCATCCTCACGCAATGCCCCAGTGCCGAAGGAGATCAGCTCCTTGCCTTCATGCTGGCTGCCGAACAGGGCGATCGTGAAGTCAGCCGCTTGCCCGCCTTGATCGGCAAAGCGGCCAGCCAGAAAATGATCGGCACCCGGATAATAAGGCGACCAGGGCGCTCTGAGATTGGGGCCCGCCGGGCTCCAGCCGGCGATGGTCGGCAACATGATCCTGTCAGGCAATTGTGTCGCCTGGGCGGATAGCGCTCCGGCCCAGCCTGCAAAGCCGGACGCGATCGTCAGCGCTAATGCGGCAGCGATCAATCCATCGATCCGCCAACGCGGCGTGGAGCGAAGCGCAGCGACGTCAAACCACGGCGCATCCGGATCGCGGTCGAACCATTTCCAACCGATCGCAATCACCGCTGCCATCACCAGCCCGAAAAACACCCACCCATAGATGATGTGATCAAACCCCGTCGCTGCCTCCACCGAGGTGAGGTGCGCAGCATAGATCGTGCCGAACGCACGGAAACCATTGGCGATCACCGGCACGACCAGCGCCATCACCATGAAGGCAATCCGCCGCGGCCAGCTGACAAAGGCGACATTGGCCACCAGCGTGCCATAGGCGATCATGGCAATCACGAATTTCGCGCCCGAACAGGCCTCTGCGACCTCGAAATAGCCATTGGGGATCGTGATCAGCACGCCGTCAACGCTCGCGGGCACGCCAACTGCATGCAACATCGGCATGACCATCGCCACCGTTACGCCCTGGAGCGGCGTTTCAAGCGACTCGCCGAACGGCACCAGGAAAAAAGCATAAGCGAGCGGAAACAACAGGCCGCGCGCGACCTGCGGGCCGAACAGGCTTACCACCGCGCCCTGCAGCATCAGGATCAGCCCAAAATGCCGCGCCAGCGCGACGCTTGCAGCATCGCCAACCAGCCAACCAACGCCGCCAACCATGATGATCGCCAGGCCCGGCCACCATCCTATGGGCGTCAGCTGGGCAAGATCATGGCGGCGCTGCCAGACCAGCCAGCCGATTACAGGGACAATGAAGAGGCAATGGCCAAAGGTGGTGCTGGTCCACCACAAACGCGCCAAGTCGGCGCTGTCATGGCCGAATAGGATCAGCAGGATGAGCGCAACACCGCCCAGCAAAGCGCCCTGGCGGCGCCAAGCGGCTGCCGTCCCCTCCCCGCCGCCTGTCTGGAAACGGGCGGCCGGAAAGGCGATCGTCACGCCGCTGACCGGCGCATCGGCGGCGCCTTTTTGGGCAGGCCAAGGATCGAGTCGAGCACGGCCAGCCGCGCGTCCCAGCCATAACGCGCAATCACTTGCTCGCGCGCTGTCAGGCCAAGCGCATTTGCCTTAGCGGGATCGGACATTAGCCGGGTAACAGCCTCGGCAATCTCGCCAACCGTTGCGCCGACATGGATCGTGTCTCCATGGTCGATTCCTTCGGCCGCCGCCGTCGAAGCGACCACTGGCCGGGCCATCGCCATCGCCTCAAGCACCTTGTTCTGGACGCCGCGGGCAAGCTTGAGTGGGGCGACAACAACGGCAGACGCGGCGATCCAGCCGCGCACATCGGCGACTTCCCCCGTCACAATCACCCCCGGCTGCCGGGCCAGCGCTTTGACCGCATCGGTCGGGTTGCGACCGACAATGGCGAACCTAGCCTGGGGGTGGACCACCCGGATATGCGGCATGATGGCCTCGACGAACCAGGTTACCGCTTCGATATTGGGGCGATAATCCATCTGGCCGGTAAACACGATCAGCGCGCCAGTCGTCTCGATCCGCTTGAAGCTCGCGGCGGGGTTGAAATAATCGGTGTCGATGCCGTTTTCGACTGCATAAACCCGCTTTGCGCCAGTGCGTTCGCGGAACAGCTCGGCTTCGGCTTCGCTAACGAACAGGCTGGCATCGACACGGGCGGCCACCGCCTTTTCATGCGCGAACAGCAATTGGGCCTCACGCTGCATCATCCAGCCGGTCAGGCCAGAAGACGTCTTGGCATAGGCATCGAATTTGGCCGAATCCATGTCGACAAAATCCATGATCACCTTCTGGCGCGGTTTGGCCGGCAGATACTGCGCCATTTGGCTCGAAAATACGTAGATCAAATCAATCGAATGACGCGCCAAAATGTTATCGACCGCTTCCTGCAGCGGCCCGTTTTCGAATGCGGTGAGCGAAACCGGTCGGCGAAAGGCCAGCGCCTGCACTGCTGCCAACCAGCGCGGCTTTGACCGCCAGATGATCGAACGGTTGCCCGTATAGGCGGCAAGCTCATTCTTGCGTCGCAGATCGCGCGTTTCGTCGGCAAAAGCGATGACATGCACCCGACGGCGAGCCGAGAGATATTTCAGGATATTGAAGCCACGGATCTTGTCGCCGCGATCGGGCGGATAGGGAATCCGGTGAGTTAGGAACAGAATATCGCCCATCAACCAAGGCCCTTTGAAATGATCGGACCAAGGCGATTGGCGGCCCAGAGCGGCAATTTACGCCACGCTGCCACCTGCATCCGGTATCGCGGGCTAAGCGGATTGATTTCCCGAGGTGCCTCACCCGCAGGTGCGCGTTTGGCATAATGGAGCGGCTGGCCAGTAAAGCCCCAATTTTTCTTGAACGCCGCCGGGCCGGTGCCTGCCTTTGATCGACCGAAATCAAAGCGCGTGCAGCCGCGCGCGCGGGCATGGCGCATGAGGGCAAAATACATCACGTCGTTCGCCCGTAAATCACGCGCGGCGGGGGTGCCACCGCCCCAATAGGGATACACAACGCCGTTCATATACACACTCAACACACTGGCCACCGCCATACCCCCTTGCCGAACGACCAGGATATCAGCGGAATCATCAAATTCGCGTAAAACTTCGCGAAACAGCCGGGCCGGGAAAACGGGCGTCCCCAGGTTCCGCACTGATTGAGAATATACCGAATAATGATCTTTCACGACTTTATCGTGACAACCCGTTTCGATTTCAAGATTTTGCGCCAGGCCCTTACGGATTTCAGCGCGTTGCTTGCGCGGCACGGCAGCAAGATCGCCCTCGTCATCGCTGGCAAGATCACGCGCAAAGCCCAGATAGGTGGTCTCGTCGATCTGCCAAGGTGCGCCGGGCAACGGCCCACCGCGAAGCTCCATTGTCGGGCAGCGCAGCCGCTCGGCGAGCGCCCAGCCCGCTTCGGCGAGCAATGGCACCGCATCGTCATATACCGCCAGGATACCGCCGCCGACACCAAAGCCCGTCGAAACCAATGCGCGACCAAACAGCGGCGATCCGATTTCAGTCAGCGGCAAAACCCCTGCAATCTCGCCATTGCCGCGCTCAGCAACCAGGCAATGCGCCCGCTGGCCGCAGCCCCGCGCCACCGCAATATTCCAGGCCGGCACGTGAAATGGGGTCGCCGCCGGGTGCGCGCGTACAAAGCCATCGATCCGCGCGCGATCACCCGCATCGGCCAGATTAGCCGCCCGCAGCGCCAACGGCATAGAGAGCAACGGCATCGTCACGCGACCCGACCCCGTTCAGCAGCGACGACGGCATCAACCCGGTCCCAGTCATGCCGATCAATCAACCGGCGCAGCTTTTCCGCCATCGCGCCAAGCCGACTATAATGGCGCAGCTTGGACTTGAGCGGCGCATTCGCGACACGCGGCTGGCCGGGATCAATTTCCCAGGGATGAAAGTAAAACACCGCCGGGCGCCCAGCCTCCTCATTCACCCGGTCAATCGCCCAGTCCGTGATCGCGCCAGGGAACAGCCGGAAAAAGCCGCCGCCAGTTGCCATGTCCCGGCCGGCAAAACGGGCGATGGTGATCGGCAGTTCGATCAAATCCGCATCGGCGATTGGCTTGAATGCGCAGCGTGGCGCGTCGGGCCAGCCATAATGGTCATGCGCGATTGGTGCGACGCTGGAGGAATAACGATAACCCGCTGCTGCCAATTCGGCATGGGCCCAGGGCGTGCGCTGATCGATTGAGAAACTTGGCGCGCGATATCCCGTAACGGCGACTCCAGCGGCATCTTCAATCGCCATGCGCGCGTCGTGCAAATCTTGACGAAATTGTTCGGCACTCAGCGTGAACACGCGTTGATGATCCCAGCCATGGCTGGCGATTTCATGCCCCGCCGCAACAATCCGACGGATCAATGCCGGGTTACGCTTGGCGACCCAGCCAAGCGTGAAAAAAGTCGCCTTCACGCCGCTTTCGGCAAACAGCGCGAGCACGGCATCGGTATTCTGCTCAACGCGCGGCGCGAGCTGGTCCCAATCCTGTTTGTCGATCACCGTTTCAAAGGCACCGACCTGAAACCAGTCCTCAACATCGACCGACAGCGCATTGCAGACGCGCGCGGCGACGATCGGGCTCATCGCATTCATGCGGCCGGCCCCCGAAAGGCAGACAGATCGGGGCGATGATTGTCGCTTTCGACCCAGTCAATGAGCAAGGTAAGGATCCGGCGCAGCGCCCGTTCCTGATCTTCGAGGCGCATCTCAAGTGCCGCGACGCGACCGAGCAGCCTGGCCTGTTCGGCGCTATCGAGCGGGGGGGCTTCCGATGCCGCAACGGGACCAGGCTCGCGCCAGCTATCGTCCTGGCGGATCGGCAATGGTTCGGGTTCCCGAACTGCCATTGCTGGTGCTGGCCTGTCAGCGCGCTGAGCGAGGGTTTCGGGCACATCAGCCTCAACCGCCGGGGCGAGCATGTCCCCAGCGATATCGGCGATCACAGCGTCCACCGCGCGCGCATCAATCGTGTCGATCTGCTCGATGGCGCCAAACAGCATCACGCGCCCGGCGAGCTGGTTTAGCCGTCGCGGAACGCCGGCCGATCCGTGATAGAGCGCGGCAATCGCCTCTGGCGTGAAATGCGGCCGTCCCTGCCAGCCCACCACGGCGAGCCGGTGGCGCATATAGGGTTCGATCTCCTGCGGCCCCATCGGATCGAGATGATGCATCGCAATCACCCGCTGGCGAAGCTGTTCAAGCCCAGCCGCCCCGTGCAGCTGGCGACGGAATTCGGGCTGGCCGAGCAGAAAGATCTGCAGAAGCGCATGGCCACCGGCCTGAAAATTGGACAGCATACGGAGTTCTTCAAGCGCCGACACCGGCAGCGCTTGTGCTTCATCGACGATCAGCAACGTTCGCCGACCGCTGCGCGCCACCGCGTGAAGGCCGCGTTCGATCTGCGCCAGCAACTGCGCCTTTACGAGACCAATCGGGTCGATATCGAGCCCGGTGGCCACCATCCGCAACAGATCATCGGCTTCGATCTGGGTCGATACGATCTTGATCGCATGCAGCCGTTCGCGATCAAGCGTTGCCATCAAATGACCGACAAGCGTGGTTTTCCCGGCGCCAATGTCGCCGGTCACAACAATGAAGCCTTCGCCCTGGCTAAGGCCATAGCCAAGATAGGCCATCGCCTTTTTGTGCGTGGCCGATTCGAACCAGAATCGTGGATCGGGCGTGAGCTGAAATGGCCTGCCGCTCAATCCATAGTGATCATCATACATTCGGCGTCATCCCAGTCGGGCCCCTGGCCCCAACAGTATCAGAACGAATAACGTGCCCCCAGCAATGCCTGCACGGAAACCGCTGTGTCCTGCCCCGGCTGGCTAAAGCTGTAAACGCCAACTGCGCCTTGCGCTGAGAGCTTGCCGAACCGACGGGTCAGCGTGCCCGTAGCACCTGCCCCAAAGCTGCCGTCGGTGCCGGCAATGCCGCTCTTGTAGTAATTGGCAAAGGCAGTGGCATCGATGCTTGTATTACTGTCAAGCGCGCGGGCGATAAAGGCTTGGGCGTAATAGCTTTCGTCGCTGATGCCATTGACCGAGAAGCCAGTGCCGCCATTGGGCGCGACGAATTCGCGATTGGCATAGCCTGCGCCCACCCCGAAGGTGAGCGGACCACGGCTAACCGAGACGATCGCATCGACACCGCGCGCACGGTAGGCCGACGCATTGATCGATTGCAGCGCACCGTTCAGGCAATTGCCAGCCGCGCCGCCCTGTGCGCCGAAGACACAGCCGTTAAAGTCACCGCCGAAACCACCGCGCGTGGCATTGAAACTGGTGCCGATATTGGCAAGGCCATTTTGTAGCTGGCGTCCGAAGGTCTGGATGCCATCATAGACGCCCACGCGGATCGCCATGCTTTGCGTCGGTGTATAACTGAACGATCCGGTGACGCTGGTCGATCCGTAACGCCGCCCTACCCGCACATCGAGCTGGGTGCGCTTGCTGGGCCGCCAGACAACACCGGCATCATAATAAATGCCATCAAAGCTATAGGCGATCCGCGCCGGGCTGGCCGGATCGGTTTGAAAACGCCCGCGCGAGTCAACAACTGGCTGGCCGGTTGCATCAACTACTGCGTCACGCTGGCTGACCTGGATATTTTCATAGCCCCCGCCGGCCACAATCGCGAGCGCACCGCCAACCGGCACCAGCACATCGGCCCGGGCATATTTGCCCTCATATTTCTGGTCGAGTTGAACAGCATCGTCGCGTTCCCATCCGCCGCTGACCGTGATCCCAACGGGCAACACCGTGCCCGATTTTAGGTTCAGGCTGGCCTGCGCGACCTGGCTGCGCGAACTGTCAAAGGCATCAATCCGCGGCTGGCCTGGCGTAATGCTGGCACCGCCGGTTGCTTCTGCCTTAGTGTATCCAAGCCGATAGCTCGCGCTAATGCCAAGATCGCCGACATGCGTGCCAACCGTTGGACCGCCATAAACCGAATAAACCTGGCTGATATTGTCGACATTGCCGACCAAAGTGCCCGGGTTGGCCCCGCGAATGTCCGATCGGGCGCGCGTGGCGATTGCCCCGCCTTCAACGCTGAAACCCGGCAAGACATGGACGGCGGCCCGTGCCAGGCCGCTATGCACGTCAACATCGTTCAGTCGTGCCTGATAGCCGATCCGCCGTTCGTACCGGTAGCTGACCTGTGCTTCGACCCGGCGTGACGAAACCGAGGCATCCACCCCGGCCGCAACCGACGTATAGGTCAACACGTCGCTGGTATTGAGATCGGCGGTCACGACCTGACCGATTTCGATATAGGGCGTGATGGTCCGCTTGCGGGCATCGGCGGGCGTCGCCGCCATGCCGACACCGCCAAGCGCCGTGATGATGATCGCGATCCGCGTCATTGGGGCTCCTCCAAGCCATAATAGCTGCCGAACCGACGCCCCCCTGGCGCGTAGGCAACTGAATTGAGCACCAGCTGGATATGGGCACAGCCATCGAGTAACCCGACCGCTTCACGCAGATCGCCCTCGCTGGTCTTGTCTGCGCGCACGACGAGCATGATCTGGCCGACATGCAGGGCAAGCGTTGCCGCGGGCGACGCCGCCAATGCTGGTGGTGAATCGAAGATAACGATCCGGCGGGGATCGGCATCGAGCAACTGCTGCAACAACGCCGGGGTACGGTCGCTGGCCAGCAATTCGGTATCCTGATTGCTCTTGGTACCCGCCGGCAACAAGCTGAGCTGCGGGATGTTGGTATGGATCACGCAATCCTCGACATTGATCGCGGGATTGGCCAGCGCATCAAGCAGTCCCGGCCCTTCGGCGAGGCCGAGCCGCTCCATCACATCGGGTTTGGCGAAATCTGCATCAACCAGCAGAATTTCCGTGTCGCGCTCAGCCGCCATCGACAACGCAAGGTTGAGCGAACAATAGGTTTTGCCCTCATTGGGATTAGCCGAACAGACCAGGATTGTCCGCGAACGATCGCCTTCTGCTGACTTCACCGCGCGTGCCGTCAGCAGCAATTGACGCTTCACGAGGCGAAATTCCTCAGCCAGCGCGCCAATGGCCGCACCGGGGACGATCAGGCCCTGTTCGGCCAAAAGCCCGCGATCGATCATCGCCGTCCGGCTGCGCTGCTCAAAACTACGCCGCACACCATGGGCGGCTGGGGAAGGTGCGCGCGCGCGAGCGACCGCCTCAACCTCGATGTTCAATGGCAACGGCACAGGATTAGGAGCGGATGCCGGAATAGGCGCCGTTATCGGTGCCCCGCCACGCAGCTCGGCCTGAAAATCATAGATCGCCGCTGCCCGTTCGAGCAGCGAGCCGCCGGTCCGAATTGGGCGCATCTCACTCATGCTGCCAGCCCCCGCTGCAAGAATTCAACGCCGATCAGCGCGATATAGGCAACGCCCAGCCCCCCGGCCCCGCCGGCAAAATAGGTCAGCCGCTTGGCCCGCATTGCCCGCTGGGCATCGGTAACCATCTCGCCGATCGACCCGATAACGGGCATGCCGGTTGCGCGCTCCAGCCGGCTTGCTGTCGCGAAGGTGGCCCGCAAATGGCCAAAGGCGAATGCCGCGCCAATCCCCGCGAAAATCCCGGCCATCAACACACCCGTCAGCAACAGCGGTCGATTGGGAGCGGTTGGCGCTCGCGGTGCAGTGGGCGGATCGATCACGCTGAATTTGATCGCGTCCGTCTGGTTCTGGACCTGGCCACGCAGCTTGATGTCCTCGCGGTCGCCAAGCAGCTTGTCATATTGATCTTTGAGCACTTGATAGTCGCGCTCCAACTGCGCCTGTTCGGCGGCAACAGCGGGATCACCGTTCAGCTTCGCCTGAAGCTGATCGAGATCATTTTGCAGTTGGGCTTTGCGCGCGGTGAGCGCGGCGACCTGTGCCTGTTTGTCGGCGCGGAGCGACTGAAGCGAGAGATAGGCCGGATTGTTGGCGCTTGCCGCTGCTGTGCCCAAAGGTTCGGCGCGCGCTGCCCCTTGCGCCTGAGCGAGCTGACTTTTGAGCGCGACGACATCAGGGTGTGATTCGGTGAAGCCACGACCGCGCGCCTCGGCAAGTTGGCCCTGGATGGCGTTGACCCGCGCGCGCGCCGGGCCAGCGATCCCGCCACCGACGCCAGCGATGCTCGCCGGGACGCCTGCCATCTGACCGGTCAGCGCGGCCAATCCACTCTGCGCAGCGGCAAGGTCGCTATCGACCTGCGCCATCTGGCTGCGGGCGTTGCCGATCCGGTCGTTGAGCGTGCCGGTGCCGGGCAGTGAGCCCAGATAGCGGTTCTGGAAATCGGCACGCTTGGCCTCGCTGTCCTGCAATTGCTTCTGACGCTGGGCAAGCTGGCCATCGAGGAACTGCAGTGTCTGGCTGGTCTCATCGCGATTGCCGGCGAGATTTTCCTCGACGAAGATATCGATCAGCTTCTGCACGATCTGCCGCGCGAGCTTGGGGCTCGTCGAATTCGCGGTGATCTCGACCAGATTATCCTGTTGCGCGGTAATCTTGATCGCGCCCTGCAGCGCGGCCACGCGATCAGCGACATCGCGGTCATTAGCGACGCTGGCGGCCAAATCGGTGCCGCGGACCACCTTGGCCAGGTTGACGGCAGAAGTCAGCGTCTGGCGGACACGGTCCATGTCCCTGGATTGTTCATCAGCGGTAATGCCGATCTTGCTCGGCAGGATCGATTGCATCTGCACCGAGATGCGTGCGCGCGACAAATAGCTGTTCGGAATCTGCGATACCAAAAGCCAGCCAAGCACACACACCGCCCAGGCCACCGCCAGCGCAAGCCAGCGGCGGGTCCAGATCCCGTGGAGCGCAAGGCGCAGCTCGTCGTAAAGACCGTTCATGCCATCATCCTCAGAACATGCTTTCCGGGATGATGATGACGTCGCCGGGCTGCAGCTTCACATTGGCCGAGGAGTCACCGTTTTTGAGGAGGCTGGACAGCCGCAGCGAGAATTCGGTCTGACGACCGGTATTGCGATCATAGCGCACGAGCCGTGCCTTGTTGCCAGCGGCATATTCGCTGAGCCCGCCAACCGCGATCATCGCATCAAGCAACGTCATATTGGCGCGATAGGGCAGCGACGCCGGTTTTTCGGTCGCGCCGACGATCCGCACTTGCTGGCTGAAGGTCCCTGAGAAATTCTCGACGATCACCGAAACGATCGGGTCCTTGATATACTCACCGAGCGCAATCTTCATGTCATCGGCGAGCATCGCCGGCGTCTTTCCGACGGCGGGCATGTCACTGATCAGCGGCGTGGTGATGCGGCCATCGGGGCGCACCTGCACCTTTGCCGACAGTTCGGGATTACGCCAAACGAAGATGTTGAGCTGATCGAGCGGCCCGATCACATATTCCTCGCCCGGTTGTTCCTGCGAGGCGACAAAGGCAGCGGGCGGCAATTCGGGGCGACCGCCGCCGGGAATGCACCCCGACAGCAGCATTGCGACCGAAAGCGGCCCGCAAAAGAGCTTGGAAAACTGCTGCAAACGCATCACTCGATCCTCCGGCTGGCGCGCGAAGGCCGGTGACGTCATCCGGCTCCAGGCGCAGCTATGGCCATCGGTATCGGTTCAAGAGGTGAAGATTGCGTTAGGATTGTCTGGTAAACCCACCAGAAGCTCGGTTGGCGGCGCATGGCCGAGGAAACCAACGGGGCTGGCCGTCAGTCCATAAGCGCCAGCCATGAAGATTGCGATAACATCACCAACAGCGGCCGGCGGCAGCGCGACCTGATCGGCCAGCCGATCCAGCGGGGTGCACAAGCAACCAACAACCGTAACGGGTTCATCCGCCGCTTCACCCATCCGCGACGCAACGGCGACCGGATAGTTGCGACGCACCACCGTGCCAAAATTGCCGCTTGCCGCCAGTTGGTGGTGCAGCCCGCCATCAGTGACGAGAAATGTCTCGCCCCTGCTGATCTTTCGATCGATCACCCGCGTCAAATATACGCCGCAGGGGCCGACCAGCCAACGCCCGAGCTCAACCGCGAAGTCCGCGCCAGTCAGCGATCCGGGCAATGACGCCATGGCATCACCCAAGGCGGCGCCGATGGCGGCCACATCAACCGGCGTATCGCCCGGAAAATAGGGAATGCCAAAGCCGCCGCCGAGATTGACCAAGGGCGGCACCACGCCAATTTCCTCGGCCAGCATGCCCGCGAGCGCCAGCGTTTGGGCCTGCATGTCGATAATCGCCGCTGAATCGAGCGCCTGCGATCCAGCGAAAATGTGCAGCCCGCGCCAGCTTGCCCCGGCAGCGAGGATCATCCGAACGAGTGCGGGGACTGCTGCTGAATCAACCCCAAAGGGCGACGCCCGCCCGCCCATCCGCATGCCCGATCCGCGCAATTCGAACGCGGGATTGACGCGTACCGCCAGCTTGGGCGTAACGCCGATCCGCTCGCCAATCGCCAGCGCGCGGCGCGTCTCGCCTTCGGACTCCAGATTGATCGTTACCCCGGCCCCAATAGCCGCCGTCAATTCGTCGTCGCGCTTGCCGGGGCCGGCAAAACTGACCGGCGTGCCAGGCGCCGCTGCGTTAACCAGCCTAAGCTCGCCACCCGAGGCGATATCGAGCCCATCGACCAACGGCGCGATTGCCCGGATCAGCGGTGCAAACGGGTTCGCCTTGACGGCATAATGTATGCCAATCCCGCCTGGCAGCGCCGCGCGAAGCTGGGCGATGCGCCCGGCAACAATCCCAAAATCATAGACGAAAAGCGGTGTATCTCCGGCGATATCAATCCAGTGCGTGGCGTTCTTCCCAGCAATGGTGAGCGATCCGATCTGGGCTGAGAATTCGGGCGGGATCGGCCCCATCGGTTTCATCGCGCCACCTCAGCCTTCAGCGCCGCCCGGTCGAGCTTGCCATTGGCGTTGCGTGGCAGGGCATCACGCCAGTGATAATGCGCGGGTTGCATGAAATTGGGCAAATCACGCCGCAGCCGCGCACGCAAGGCCTGCTCGACATCAGCCGGATCGCCCCGCGCGCGCGCAACCACCGCGATAACCTGACCAAGACGTGCATCGGCCACGCCAATTGCAACCGCCTCCGCTACCTCACCGCCGGCGAGCACGGCTTCCTCGATTTCGGTGGGGCTGATCCGGTTGCCCGCCGATTTGATCATCTCGTCTGCGCGCCCGACAAAGCGCAACAGGCCGTCAGCGCCCTCGATGACCTCATCGCCGGAGAACACCGCCATGCCCCCGCTGGTGAAATAGGCGGGCGCTGGCCGAAACCGCTCCGCAGTCCGCCCATTGTCGCCCCAATAGCCAAGCGACACCAAGGGCCCCGCATGGACAAGCTCGCCAGGTTCGCCTGGGGCCGCGCGGTGGCCATCGGCACCCACCACTATCACCTCGGCAAAAGGAATCGCCTGCCCCATCGATTCTGGATGCGCATCGACAAGGGCGGGATCGAGATAGGTCGAACGGAATGCCTCGGTAATCCCATACATCGGATAGAGATCGGCCTGCGGGAACCGGCGCCGCAAATCGCTGACCATCCGCGCTGTGAGCGCGCCGCCCGAATTGGTCAGCCGCCGCAGCGTATTGGCGGTTTCCGTGGGCCAATCGGCCTCAAGCAATTGCCCCCACAGCGGCGGGACGCCCGCCAGCGTGGTCGCGCCGAACCGATCGACTGCCTTGATCACATCACGCGGCGTGAGATAATCGAGCGGGATCACCCGCGCGCCGGCTGCCCAGCTCGAAAACAGCTGGTTCTGGCCATAATCGAAGCTGAAAGGCAGCACGCACAATGTCCGGTCATCGGGCGTTAGCCGCAGATAATGCGCGACGCTGATCGCGCCCAACCACAAATTGGCATGGCTGAGCATCACGCCCTTGGGTCGTCCAGTCGATCCTGAGGTATAGAGAATAGCCGCCAGAGCCTGCGGATCAGCCGCGCTTGGCAGCATGACGTCAGTAGCGAACACTGCGTCTTCAAACACCTGGCGACAAGATGCGGGCACGTCGCCCGCTTCTAACGTCGCGGCCCGCGCGGGCTGGGTGACCAGCAGCGCGGCCCCGCTATCGGCAAGGATATGCGCCACCTGCCCCCGCTTCAGCAGCGGGTTGATCGGCACATGGACCAGCCCGGCGCGCGGTGCCGCCAGCGGCAACAGGCAGGCTGTGCGCGTCTTGGCAAGCCAGCTCGCCACCCGATCTCCAGCCTTTAAGCCCTGCGATGCCAGGAATGCCGCCATTTGGCCGACCGCCTGCTCAAGCCCTGCAAAATCAAGCGTACCACTACGGTCCGCAATCGCGATCAGATCGGCTGCGCCACGGCCCGGCAGATGGTCGATCGGACGGGGAACGGGATCGAGCGGGATCATGCGCCCTTGATACCGGCTCGCGCCGTGCTGCCAAGAGCCAGTGTTGATTGGGGCCAGAGCTTGGCAGAAGCCGGGCAATTCTCTAACGGCCTCGCTTAACGGAAACAGCTTGTGGGTGGTCGCATTGGGGCGGTTGAGTGAAGCCGAGGTTGAAGACACGGTTCGCGCGGTGTTGCGCGATGTTCTTGCGATCAGCGAGGACCGGATGGCGGCCTTTGGCGATGAAACCGAACTTTTCGGCGCGCTGCCCGAATTCGATTCGCTCGCCGTCGCTGGGGTCTTGACTGAACTTGAGGACCGGCTGGGCATTCTGATCGAGGATGACGAGGTCGATGGCGATATGCTGGCGACCTTTGGCGCGCTCACCCGCTTCGCCGTCGCGCGGGTCGGCGTTTGATCGACCATTATGACTGGTCCGGCGGGCGCGAGGCCATGGTGCGCTTCGGCCCCGACAGCGGCCCGGTCGTAATAATGCTGCTACCGCTGTTTGAGGAACATAACCGCACGCGGACGTTTGCGGTGACGATCTGCCGGGCTTTGGCCGATCTGGGGGTGGCGAGTATTTTGCCCGATTTGCCTGGTCAGGGCGAAAGCGTTTTGCCGACCGAGCAGGCAACGCTGGGAAGATGGCGCGCTGCCATAGCGAGCATTGCCGAGGCTGAACGAAATCGCCGCCGCGTCTATCTGGCATCGTTCCGCGCTGGCGCTGTGCTCGACGGCAATGAAGCCGCTGCTGGCGTCTGGCGGCTATCACCCATCACTGGGCAAACAGCACTGGCCGATTTGCAGCGCGCAGAGGCGGTTGGCGGCAAGCGGGATTGGGACGCGCTTGGTCCCGAAGATGCGCCCGTGCAGCTGGCAGGCAACGCGATTGGTTGGCCGCTTTATGCTGCTTTGCGCGCTGATGCGGTTCTAATCGAGCCGCAAGCGCCCCATCGCACCGTCCGCCTCGACAGCGACCCCGCCATCGCCGACATCAAATTCCCCGGCACTCCGCTTTGGCGACGGGCAGAGCCTGGCAACCACCCAGCGCTTGCGCGCGCGCTTGCTAGCGATATCGCCGATTGGGTGCGCTCGTGCGAAAGCTGATCACCTTTCCTTGCCAAGGTGAGACCCTGGTCGGCTCGCTCGACGAAGCCCCAGGCACGACCGGGCTGTTGATCATATCGGGCGGCAATGAAATCCGCTGTGGCGCGCATCGCGGTATGGCGCTGTTGGCGGCTGAACTGGCGGTGCTTGGCACGCCGGTGTTCCGTTTCGATCGGCGCGGAATTGGTGATTCAACCGGCGAAAATGGCGGCTTTGCGTCCTCCGGGCCTGACGTCATGGCGGCAGTCACCGCCTTTCGCGCCGCTGCACCACAAGTGAAGACGCTGGTCGGTTTTGGTAATTGCGATGCGGCGACGGCGTTGTTGCTACATGGCGGCGACGCTTTCGACCGGCTGATCCTCGCCAACCCCTGGGTGATCGAGCAGAATGACGACCTGCCCCCTGCCGCCGCCATACGCGCGCGCTATGCCGACCGGCTGCGCGATCCGACGAGTTGGCGGCGGATGGTCACTGGCCAGGTTAATATCGGCAAGTTGGTCAGTGGATTGGCAAAGGTTGCTACTGCCCAGTCTCAGCTATCGTCATTGGAACGAGCCGTTTTCGAGGCACTGGCCGCGCATCGCGATGCCCGCGTGATTCTCGCTGCTGGCGACGCCACCGCTATCGCCTTTGCCGATGCGGCCCGGCGGCTTGGCCATGATGCAGCACCAATCATGATCGACACCGCATCGCACAGCTTTGCGCGGCAGAGCGACAAGGCCGCCCTCCGCGCGGCGATTATGGCCGCGCTTGCCTGATCCTTATTCGGCGGCTTCGGCCACTTTTTCGAAATCCGCCTCGGCAAGGAAGCGCTCTGCATCAAGCGCGGCCATGCACCCGGTGCCGGCCGCCGTGACAGCCTGACGATAGATTTTGTCCATCACATCGCCGCAAGCGAACACACCGTGGATGCTGGTCTTGGTGGTGCCCTTCTCAACCTCGATATAGCCGTCTGAATCAAGCGCCAGATGGCCGCGGAACAATTCGGTTGCGGGGTGGTGGCCGATCGCAACGAAGCCGCCCTCTACGTCCACGGTAGATGCCTCGCCCGTTACGCGATCATGCAGCGCGATGCCGACCAACCCCTCAGGGCTGCCGCCACCGACAAAGGAACGGACTTCCTTGTTCCACAGCACGGTGATCTTGGGATTGGCGAATAGCCGGTCCTGCAGGATGCGTTCGGCCTTCAGGCTGTCACGCCGGTGGATCAGCGTCACATCGTCGCTATGGTTGGTCAGGTAGAGCGCTTCCTCAACCGCGGTGTTGCCGCCGCCGATCACCGCCACCTTCTTGCCGCGATAGAAAAAGCCGTCACACGTCGCACAGGCACTGACGCCCTTGCCCTTCATTAGCTCTTCGCTGTCGAGCCCCAGCCATTTGGCCTGCGCACCGGTCGCGATGATCAGCACATCGCCCTCATAGATATCGCCGCCATCGCCGATCAGCCGGAACGGGCGCCTGGACAGGTCAACCGAGACAATCGTGTCGTACATCAGCCGAGTGCCGACATGCTCGGCCTGGCCCTGCATTTCTTCCATCAGCCAGGGGCCCTGGATAACTTCACGAAAGCCCGGATAATTTTCGACATCGGTGGTGGTCGTCAGCTGCCCGCCGGGCTGGATGCCCTGCACCAATATCGGCTTCATCCCAGCACGCGCGCCGTAAATGGCGGCAGAAAGGCCGGCGGGCCCGGAACCGATGATGAGCATACGGGTATGATGGGTAGCGGACATCTGGGGGGCTTTCATTCTGGACCTGCCCGGTCTGTAGGGAAGATCGGGCCTTGCTTGCAACATGGTGTTCGCAAGGGCGCACACAATCGTTACGCCAGCGCAGATTTGCTTGCAGCGCGCACCGCCGCGCTTTGGTCACCCGGCCCCGGCGGGGCGGAAATGGTAGCGAAGGAGGGACTTGAACCCCCGACCCCAGGATTATGATTCCCGTGCTCTAACCAGCTGAGCTACTTCGCCCCAAAGGGACACGCCTGTTGGCGAGCGCGGGGCTATAAGTGCGGCGTCGCCCCCGGTCAACCACCCCGGCATCATTGCGCGATTAGCGAAACATGTGGCGCGAGATGAGCGCCCATGGCCCGCCGAGATAGGCCCATGCGGCCAGCCCCGCTATTGCCAGCGGGCGCGGCTGAAAATCGGCCGCAAGTGCAGTGATCAACGCCTTGGCCTCGCTAGGCTGCACCTTGTTCTGGATGGTGATGTGCGGGCGCCAGGGGGCGGCATCCTGTGGTATCAGCAGCATCGCAAAAGCATTGGCGAGCCGGTGGCGGATCAGCTCCAGCTCAATCGATTCGATGCGAAAGGCGGTGCCGCGCCCCAATGATATCAGCCCTGCCACACGCGCCGCCGGGGCCCGCACGCCACGGGTTTCGTCGTTCAGGCGTTGCCGAAGTTCCGCTTCCAGCGACGGCATCAGATGATGGAACATCGTCAGATGTGCGTCCAACTGGTTGCGCTCACGCGGAAAATGCGCGCGCCGCAAGCCATCGACATAGGCAAAATCCTGCTTGCCGAGCAGCGCGGTAACGATGATTGGCGCGCCGGCGGGCGTGGTCAAATCTCGACCTGGCTACCCAGTTCAACCACCCGGTTGGTCGGCAGACGGAAAAATTCCATCGCGCTTTCCGCGTTGCGCAGCATCCAGGCGAATAGTTTTTCGCGCCAGATCATCATGCCGGGATGATCAGACGGCAGCAATGTCTGCCGCGAAAGGAAGAAACTGGTGTCCATCATCCGGAAGCTGGCGCCGCACTGGTCGATTCGGGCAAGTGCTGCGGGCACATCGGGCTCCTGCATGAAGCCATAGTTCAGGATCATGCGATGGAAACCGTTGTCGAGATGTTCGAGCTGACAGCGGCCGTCATCGGGGCAATAGGGCTCATCCATGATTTTGACGGTCAGCAGGATGATGCGTTCGTGCAACACCTTGTTATGTTTCAGATTATGCAGCAGCGCATGCGGCACGCCTTCTGCGGTCGATGTCATGAACACCGCCGTCCCCGGCACACGCGTTGCCGCCGTCGCCGCTGACTGAATGAACACCTTCATCGGCATCGCCGAATCACGCATCCGCTCGATCATCAGCTTGCGGCCCTTTGACCAGGTGGTGAGCAACACGAAAACGATCAGCCCGATCAACAGTGGGAACCAGCCGCCGTCGGGGATCTTGGTCAGATTCGCGGCGAGATAGGCGCCATCGACCACGAACAGTAATCCGAGCAGCGGCACCGCATAGTAAGACGGCCAATTCCACAACCGGAACAGCACCACTGCGAGCAAGCAGGTGTCGATGGTCATCGCGCCCGTCACCGCGATGCCATAGGCCGAGGTCAGGTTGGAGGAGGTCCGGAACGACAGCACCAGCAACAATACCATCACCAGCAGCGCCCAATTGACGATCGGGATATAGATTTGCCCTGCCGTCGACGCGCTGGTGTGTTCAATCCTGAGCCGGGGCACGAAACCGAGCTGGATGGCCTGTTGCGTGACCGAAAACGCGCCTGAAATCACGGCTTGGCTGGCGATAATCGCCGCCATGGTCGCTAGAATGACGAGCGGCAAGCGGAGCATTTCCGGCGCGAGTAGATAGAAGGGGCTTTCAAGCGCCGTCATCCCGTCACGCGCCAGCAATGCCCCCTGCCCCATATAATTCAGGATCAACGCCGGCAGCACGAAGAGCAGCCAAGATCGCCGGATCGGATTGCGCCCGAAATGGCCCATATCGGCATAGAGCGCCTCTGCGCCGGTGACGGCCAGCACCACCGAGCCAAGCGCCAGAAAGGCGCGCAGCGGATCGGCCGCGAAAAAGCTGAAGGCATATGTGGGCGACAGCGCCCAGATGATTTCGGGGGTTTTCGCAATGCTGATCACGCCAAGCGTGGAAATGACCACGAAATAGGTGAGCATGACGGGGCCAAAAAACAGCCCGACCTTCGACGTCCCGCTGCGCTGGATTGAAAACAGCCCAACGATGATCGCCACGGCCAAGGGCAACACCAAGGTGGAAAAGCCGGGGGCCGCCACGGTCAACCCTTCAATCGCGCCAAGCACTGACACCGCTGGGGTAATCATGCTGTCGCCATAAAATAGCGCGGTCGCGAAGACGCCGAGCAGGATGATCCCCTGGCTCCAGCGCTGGTTCTTCGTGCGCCCGGAAATCAGCGCGAGCAGGGCCAGGCTGCCGCCCTCGCCCTTATTGTCGGCGCGCATGATCACGCTGACATATTTCAACGTCACGACGATCATCATCGACCAGAACATCAGGCTGACCACGCCCATGATGTGCAGCGTATCGAGCGTCAGCTTGTGGTGGCCGGCAAAGGTCTCGCGGAAGGCATAAAGCGGGCTGGTGCCGATATCGCCAAATACCACGCCGATCGCGCTAACGGCGAGCCTGATCGGGCCGTCTTGGTGATGGCCGTGGCCATGTGCTTCCGCCACCGAATCGCCGACAAGCGGGGCATTGGGCGTTTTATCCGGCGCGGCATTATCGGTTGGCGGCTCGCTCACCGGCCGCGGTGCCCTGACAAAATGGGAATGCGACCAATGATCACGATGTGACTGCCCATCCAAGGAACTGAAGCGCGGGCCCTACCATGCACCACCAAGCCCGGCAACGCCACATTCTGGCGCCCTAAGCCAACCGACGCGCTGGCGGGACAAGCACAATCCAAGGCGCTATAGCCCGGCGCACAACATTTGTCGGAGTGGATCAATGCGAGTCGGTGTCCCTAAGGAAATCAAAAACCACGAATATCGTGTCGGCCTGACGCCAGCCTCGGTCGCCGAACTGGTTCGCGCCGGTCATCAGGTCATCGTTCAGACCGGGGCTGGGCTGGGCATTGATTTCGAAGATGGCGATTATGTTGCCGCTGGGGCCAGCATTGTCGCCGATGCCGCCGCAGTTTTTGCCGGATCAGACATGATCGTGAAGGTGAAGGAGCCTCAACCCAGCGAGATCGCCATGCTGGAAGCCCGCCATGTGCTGTTCACCTATCTCCACCTGGCGGCGGACAAGCCCCAGGCGCTTGGCCTGATGGCGTCGGGCGCGACCTGCATCGCTTATGAAACCGTCACCGCTGCCGATCACTCACTACCGTTGCTCAAGCCAATGTCCGAAGTCGCCGGCCGCATGTCGATTCAGGTTGGGGCGCATTATCTGGAAAAGGAACAGGGCGGGCGCGGCGTGTTGCTGGGCGGCGTTCCCGGCGTCGCCCCGGCGCGGGTGGCTATCCTTGGCGGTGGTGTTTCGGGCGTCAACGCCGCGCAAATGGCGGTCGGCATGCGCGCGGACGTGACGATCTATGACATCAACAATGCCCGGCTGGCCGAACTCGACATGTTCTTTTCCAGCCAGATCAAGACGGCCTATGCATCGACTGCGGCAATCGCGCAGGCGGTGAAGAACGCGCATCTGGTGATCGGCGCGGTGCTGGTGCCGGGTGCGGCCGCGCCCAAGCTCGTAACGCGCGAGATGCTGCGGACCATGAAGCGCGGATCGGTGCTCGTCGATATCGCCATCGACCAGGGCGGGTGTTTTGAAACATCGCACCCCACCACGCATGATGATCCCGTGTTCGAGGTGGATGGCGTCATCCATTATTGCGTCGCGAACATGCCTGGGGCGGTGGCACGCACGTCGGCGTTTGCGCTCAACAACGCCACCCTGCCCTTCGCGCTGAAGCTCGCCAATCTGGGCGCGGAGGCGGCGATGGCGGCGGACCCGCATCTGGCAAACGGGCTGAATGTGTCGGGCGGGAAGATCCGGCATCAAGCAGTGGCGGATGCGCTCGATTTGCCGATGAACTAGCTTGCTCCCGGATCGGGCTAATCGCTGAACCGCCGCCGGAGCGGCCGCGCGATCAGCATCAGCCCAATTCCCGCGCCGCCAACAATGGCGCTGTGGAGCAGCCAGAAGGCACTTGGGCTAAGCGTTTCATACAGGCCGCCGAGCCGGCCGCTTATCGTGCTGGCGAAAAACACCGCCATGTAATTGATCCCAATCATCGTGCCCCGCAGGCTGACCGGCGATTTAGAGGCGAACAGCGCGAGCGCTATCGGCGTGAAATAAAGCCAGCCAATGTTTGAAAGCAGGTGGAAGCCGATCGCCCAAAGCAGCGGCACCTTTCCGGCGATCGCCACCAGCGGCGACAGCGCCAGCCACCCAGTGCTGCCTGCAAAGATCAGGCAGCCAATGGCCATCTTGGCCAGATCATCAGGCTCCCGCCCGCGCGCTGCCTGAGCGCGCCACAGTGCTAGAAAAAATGGCATCACGATCACCGGTGCCAACCCGTCAAACGCCTGGAGCCATGGCACCGGCATTTCAAAGCCAATTTCGACATGATCGCGCGCCCACAGATTATAGACGTTCCACACCTGTGACTGGGCGATCCAGAAGCCGATAATCAGCGGAAAAATCATGAACAAGGCGACAACCCGCTGTCGCTCTGGTCGGGTGAGCGGCGCTGTCGGCGCAGAGGAGACGAGCGCCTTGCGTTCCGGGGGCAACAGATGTTGCCCGGCGAGATAGACGCACAGCCCGATCAGCATGCCGACACCCGCAAAACCAAAGCCGAAATGCCAGCCATAAACGACCGCCAGTGTGCCGGTGATAAGCGGCGCGATGAATGCGCCGACATTGATCGCGACATAATAAAGCTGAAACGCATCGGCTTCTCGCCGATCCCCGCCAGCGTAAAGCGACTTTACCTGTGGTCCCAGATTGCCGCGCAGCAATCCCGCTCCCAAAATCAGTAGCAGCAAGGCCAATAGAAAAGTGCGATCAAAGGCGAGACAGAAATGCCCCGCGGTCATCAAACCACCACCGGCCACCACCGCGATCCGCCGCCCGGTGAGACGATCACCAATCGCCCCACCAATTACCGGCGTGAAATAGATCAGCCCGACATACAGGCCGAATATCTGCGCTGCGAGCGCTTGTACCGATAGCGGACCGGTAACGCCTTCGATAAAGGCCCTAAATTGCGCAAATCCGGCAACATACTCGACATGTCCCGGCAGCAGCAAAGCGCCAACCATGTAGAGAACGAGCAGCGCCTGCATGCCGTGGAACGATATCCGCTCCCATAATTCGGTGCCCGCCAATACCCAAAGCCCGCGCGGATGATCGAACATGCTGGTGCGGCTGGCGAGTGCTTCATCGCCCGAAATGACGCTGCTAGCGGCCATGGTGCATCGTCAAAACCCGCGTCCCCCAAACTGCATGCGGAAATCGTGGCGGGACGCCGATCAAGCGTCAATACCGCCAGCAGCCTAGAACAGTTCGTCGAGCGCCAAATGCAGGGCAATCCGGTTCAAATCTGGCTCCACCCCATAGCCCGCATATAAAAGCGTTTTGAGGTCAAGATCGAATTCGTCGAGACACGCTGCGAGGATGGCCAGGTCCTGATAGCGATCGGCCAGCCCCACTCGGCCGACATCAATGCAGCCAAGCACATTGCCGTCTTCATCGAGGAAGATATTGTCGAGCGAGAAGTCACCATGCGTCACGACATGGTCGTGCGGAATCGGCAATATGTCCTGGATTTTCTCCCAAAGCCGTTCGGCGGACCAGCCCTCATGCTCGGGCTGAAAATCGTCGAGATCGATCCGCCCGGCGTCGATATTCGCCCGCGCCGCCGCTAGCCGAAGCGGCAAGGCGGCGTTGAAAGGGCAGAGTTCGGGCGGCAGGTCATGCAAGCGGCGCAGGAATTGCGCCATGCCCGCAATTGCCGCTGCCCGCTTGGCCGGGTGATCGCAAAGCCAGGCATAGGCCGCCTTCCCCGGCAGCGCGGTAGTCAGCAACCAGGCGGCGTCATCAGCGGCGGTAAAATGGACGATCCGGGGTACTGGCCAGCGCGACTGGAGCCAGGCGAGCCTTGCAAATTCGTCGACAATGTCGGTCGCGGTGCGACCGGTGCCCTGTTTCAGAAAAAGGCTCGGGCGATCCGGTGCCGTCAGTCGATGAACGGTGCCGCCCGATTCACCGATCTCAACGGGGTGCCAGGCATACCCATCCACCAGGGCGTCGAGCGCTGGCGGCAGGGACTTGGCCGCAACCATGGGGTCACCCCCGCCCGATCAGCCGTTTCGCGATCATATCGGCAACGTCCGACGACGGCAGGCCGCTGCGGTCGCTTTCATCCCACACTTCGATCAGGCGATCAGGGATTTTGTGAATGCGGGCCTCGACGTCGGCGCGGTCGCCCTGGCCCAGATATTCTAGACACACGTTGATGATGCCACCGGCATTGATAACATAATCAGGCGCGTAGAGAATGCCGCGCGCATGGACCCGTGCACCGTCTTCGCGGGTGGCGAGCTGATTATTTGCACCACCGGCAATCACTGTGGTCTGCAGGGCTGCAATCGACTCGGCCGTCAGGATTGCTCCCAGCGCATTGGGGCTGACAATGTCGGCCGCGACGCTCAGAATTTCCGCCGTTGTCACGACATCGGCACCCAGCGCCTTGGCCATTGCCGCGGCCTTGTCAGCATCGACATCGGCCAGCGTCAGCTTTGCGCCGTCTTTGGCAAGCAATGCCGCCAAGCCACCGCCGACCGAACCAATACCCTGGATCGCGACATGCACGCCCTTCATCGAGTCAGCGCCCAGCCCGCGCTTCGCGGCTGCCTTGACACCCAGATAGACGCCAAGCGCCGTGGATGGCCCTGGATTGCCGCCCGCCCGGCCAGAGGCAACCGGCAGGCCGGTCACATGCTTGGTTTCGGTCGCGATCGTGACCATGTCGGTATCCGACATGCCCACGTCTTCAGCCGTCACATAGCGCCCGCCCAGCGAATCGATCGCGCGGCCAAATGCTTTCAGCAGTTCAGGCGTCTTGGTGCGATTGGCGTCAGCAAGAACCACGCCCTTGCCGCCCCCCATTGGCAGCCCGGCCATCGCGTTCTTGAAACTCATGCCGCGCGACAGCCGCAGCGCATCGGTGATCGCTTCATTCGAATCGGCATAATGCCAGAACCGACACCCGCCGCCCGCTGGGCCAAGGTTCGTGGAATGGACCGCGATAACCGCGCGAAGACCCGATGCCGGATCGGTGAAGAGGTGCACGCCCTCATGATCGTCGAAATCGGGGAAGCCCCAGCCGGTGGTCACGGGTGATTATCCTGCAAGGACGAAGAGGAAAGGGTACGGGAAAAAATGGGGCGACCGACGGGACTTGAACCCGCAACATCCGGCATCACAAGCCGACGCTCTAACCAATTGAACTACGATCGCCACGAAGACCGCGGCCCTAGCGGGCGAATGGCGGCAGCGTCAAGACCATCAAAACTGCCCCTCCACCGAAAGCGCATATCCAGCGTCGCTTTGTTGGAAGCCGACCAGCGTCAGCTTTTGCGCCACTGACGGATCGGGCGACTGAATGGCAAGTGTGGCACGGTAACGGCCATTGCCCGAAATCCGCAGCGTTACCGTCTCGGTCCCCGCCTGGCTAACGAGTGGCACCAGCAGCGCCCCGCCCAGACAGCGCACGACACCGCTCATTCCCTGCGTGAGGGGAATACCCGCAACCGCCCCGCTCAATTGTGCCTTGATGCGCCCTTCGGCCGCTGCGCAGTCGCCATTATCGAACCGGACGCTGACGTCATCCAGGTCAATCCGGGTGATGGGCAGCGGGGCGAACACCGCGCCACTGGGCACCGACGCCGTCATGCCATCGATCCCAAAGCTATGCCGGCTGGTGCTGATTGCACCCTTCAGCGGTGCAGGATTGCCAGGTCCGGGGCTGATGGCCCCGATGCTGGCCAGATCGAGCCGAACCCGTCCCAACAACAACTGCCACGGGGACAGCCGGGCGCGGATGTCCCCCAGATCGAGATCGCCAACATGCGCTTCACTCAACCGTGCGAACCAAACCGGGCCGCTCACGGCGCGGGCCGACAGTCCGGCATCGCCCAGCCCGACAAGCGACAGCACGAGCCGCATCGGCATCAGCACGATCATCGCCACCACGAACATCGCGCTAAACAGGACGGCAGGGCGCGTATCGAGCCGAATTTTCATTACAAACCCTGTAGTTTCAGCACCAGCGTCGCCGAGATTGTTTGATCAGCATTGTCCGTGGTCGTCATGCTGTCGACCAATATCCCATTGCTTTCCAGATCCGCCACCCAGGCGAAGAACGCCGCCGGGCGCGCGGTGGGGATGGCAATTTGGATGCCATTGTCCGATGCGGGTGTCACGGATGACAAGGCGAAACCGGCATTGGCAGCGCGCTCACGGACCACGCTTTCAAGCGGCGCCGCGATCGGTGCCGGGCGCTGACGCTGCAATGCGCGCACGTCGCGAAGCTGGGCCTCGGTTTCGGCCAGCCGGCGGACGGCGCTGCTGTAGCGTGCCTTGGCATCGGAGAGCCCGTCCCCAACCGGCCGCACCAGCCCGAACCAGAACAGGGTAATGATCGCCAGAGCGACCGCGACCAGCACGAGGCGCTTTTCGCGCAACGATAGCGCGCCGAACCAGCGCTGAATTGCCGCCGTCATTTCGGTTTCACCGTGATGCGGCCGCTCAGCCGGTTGCCGCTTTGCTGAAATGTGCTCGGTTCAGCGCCGAATCCCTGTGCGCGGATATGGCTGATCACATCAAGCAGCTGGCCCTGATTCTGGGCAACCAATGTCATGTCCAATTGCCCTTTTTGATCAAATGCCAGCCCCCGCAACTCCGTGCCTGGGACAGCCCTGATCGCGTCGAACACCGCCGCTGCTGTGGTGCTGAACCCCATCCCGGCACCCCGCATCCGCACCAGACGGGCATCCAGCTGCTGCGCGGCATTGTTTACCGTTTCCCCGCGCGCGAGGCCCTGACGCGCAAGAAGATCGGTCCGCCGCTCAATCGCATCTGCGGCAAACCCATATTGCATGATCTGCGTCAGGCTGATGAACAGGCTGATCGTCAGAATGGCGACGGTGATCCAGCCGAGCCGACGGATCAGCCGCCAGTTGATGTCCACGCGCCGTCGCTTGGTGAACAGTCCCTGGCGCAGGTCCAGCGGTGGCGCCGCAACCGCCGCAACGATTGCCGCCTCAATCGCTTCGCGCGCCATCATGACGGGCGCAACGCCGCCCGTCATCAAGGGGGTCAGCTGCTGATCATCGGCAAAGCCCGCGCTTGCGCCGCGCACCACCGCGTCACCGCCAAAATCCGCGCGGAGATACCCTTCGGCAGGGCGTGGCAACAGCATCGGCGCAGGGATCATCGCGTCGGGATCAAGCCCGGCCTTGGCCAGCGAGACGAGCCAGTGCTGCATTTGCGCAGTCGATACTACCCCGATCGGGCGATCCGTTTCACCCGCCTCGCGCCCCACCGCGACATGCAATTCGCCAATCGGGGCAGCACTTGCATCAGCAACCAGCACGCGCGCGGCGGCGACTGACTGGGCAGCCGATCGATCGGGCAATGCAGCCCAATGCAAAGTTACATCTTCGGCGGGCACGATCACAAATGCCGGGCTGTCATCCGCCGCCGGCAGCCCCTCCCCGCGCGCGGCGATGACGCCATTGCCAACCCGCAGCCAGCGATAATTCTCTTCGCTCGTGCTCGGCAGGAAGACAACATTGGTGCTCATGCTGGATCACCCCAGGCACGCGCCACCAGCCGGGCCGGCCGGGTTGTCGCGTCGATGAGCGCAGTCTGGGTCAATTCCGTCCCCCCCAATTCAACATCAATATGCAGCGCAAACCATTTGGTGGTGATTGCCGTTTGCGCTTCTTGTTCAGGGAAAGGGGTCACCCCCTTCAACGCCGCCACCTTCCAGAACGCAACGGTGCTCGTATAGCCCTGTGGCGGACGATCAAGCAGCATTGCGCGCGCCGCTTCCACCGACAGCCGATCAGGGGCGAGCATGGCGAACAGGGGTGCCTGTTCCGGCAGCAGTGTGTTGACATTGATTCGGGACTGTTCGGCGACGGGCTGCGCACAAACCCAGGGCCTCAGCTTGGCATAGATTTGGGGCGTAACGCCTGCAATCGCCCGCAACTCACTAATGTCGCCAATCAGCGTATTGGCAGTGCTATAGCCGATCTTGCCGCCGCTATATTGGCCGTCTTCAGCGCCATTGGGCAGCGGGGTTGAATCGCTGTCGATCCAATCGGCAGTCGCCGCCGCAATGCCGCCGCCGGTCTGTTCGGGAATGCCGATGATCTGCATCAACCGCGTGAATTGTGCGATCGCTCCTATCCGCGGGGTGTAGCTATTGGGTCCATTTTCTACCACCAGACCATTTAGGTTGAAGCAATTGCCGCCATCGGTGACGATCGCCGTCGCCATGCCGCCCGGCACCGGCAGCCGGAAGGGTTGGCCGCTCCAGCCACCAACCAGCGTCACGCGGGCTGCATCCCGGCCCAACAGGGTGTCAATCCGCGTCACTGCAAGCGTTTCGGCGGCCATAGCATAGCCACGCGCCTGATCGATCGCGATCAGATTGGCGGCCAGCCGGGTCGACAGGCGCAGTTTTTCAAGGGCCGTTGCCGCCAAGACGGCGATCACTGCCACCAGCAGCAGCACCGTTAACAGGGCAGCACCGCGCTCTTGCCGGGGGATGGGGCGCTTAGCCGGGGCCATTGATGCCCCCTTTTGGTGCTGGCTTGTTATAGCCAGTGCCGACCAGATAGACGCTGCGAAACCGCGTCCCGTCCGATCGCGTAACCAGCATTTCCATCGCTTCGGGCAAGGTCATGCCTGGCTCTGCCGTCCAGCGATCACTCCAGGCCCCACCGATTCGATAGCGGAGCCCGACCGACGCCACCGATCCCAGCAATGTTGCTGGCGGTAGCGCCGCCGCCCCATCGAGCATCGGATAGGCAACACGCAGCAATGTATTGTTCTCGACGCGATATTCGACCTTTTGCAGGCCAGCGCGGGGCGCATCGTCCAGATTGGTCCAGCCGTTCCGCACCAGTTGGAGCATTGGTGTACCGGCCGAACCGCTGCCGCCTTGGAAAGCGGGAATGGCAATGCCGCCCTCATCACGGGTTTGGCGGGGTGATGCCTGGGCAAGATCAGCGGAAAGCGCTGACGACAGCCGGCCGATCGCGGCAATATCGTCGAGCTTCGCTGCCGTGACGCCCTGTGCACGGACACTGAATGACAACAACGCGACCCCGGCTGCTGCCAGCAACCCAAAGATCAGCAGCGCGATCATCATTTCGATCAGCGTGAAGCCGTTTTCGGCGGAACGCTTTACAGAACGAGAGCCATTTCCGGTGTTACGACGGATCATTGAGCCTGCCCCCCGGGCAGCGGTGCCGAGCGCGCGACGACGGGCGGGTTCGGTGGCCTGACCATCGTCAAATGGCCGAGCACCGTGCCTGTCGCATCGCTAACGCTGACGTCGATGCGGATCACCCCCTGGTCACCAATCGATGTCGCTACGCGCCGCCAGGACCATTGCCGCCCGCCATTATCCTCAATACCGCGGCTCTCCCCCGTCACCGGCGGTTGCGCATCGGTGAGTGTTTCAACGGCAACATTATGCGCGACCATCTGCGCCAACATCGTCGAATCGAGCGTCGCCGCGCTGCGGATTGTCGCGCCCTCAAGCCGGATCAGCGCCAGCGCGGCCAGGCTGAACACCGCCAACGCAACCATCATTTCGATTAACGTGAAGCCGCGTTCGTCGGAACGATCCAAGGGCGTGAAGCCGTGTTCGTCGGACCGACCAAACCGACCACCAATGGGCGCGTGCCTAGCCACCGATCGTCACCGTGCCGTCTGCGCCGAACCTTACCGTCACGCTCGCGTCGCCACCGCGTCGGAGCTGCACATCAAACGGGGCGTTGGCTAAGCCAGTCGAATCGAAGATCACCCGGTCTCGGCCTTCACTGCTGGCAATGACCGGGCGGACATCGTCTGCCCACCGCGCTACTCGCAGCGGCTTCTCGCTAATTGGCTGCCACGCTCCATTGGCACGGCGATCAAATCCATAGCCCTCGCGCGATACCCAGACACTGACCGATCGCCCCTCGACAATCGCGCTGTCATGCGCAGCATGCGCGCGCGCGGCGAAGCGCTCGGCATCGTCCAACAACCGGCCACGCGGATCGGGGATAACAAGCACCACCGCCGCCGATGCGAGCGCGATGATCGTGACGACGACCATCAGCTCGATCAGCGTAAAGCCGCGTTCGACGGAACGGCGCATGGCAGCAGCCCGCCGCGCCGTCAGCCCGGCCTTATTGCCAGCTGCCAATATCGGCATCGACCCCCTCGCCACCTTCCTTGCCGTCTGCGCCAAGCGTCCAGATGTCGATCGCGCCGTGCGCACCGGGCGAGGCATAGAGATAATCCCGGCCCCAGGGGTCCTTGGGCAGTTTCTTGATATAACCGCCCTTTTGGTAGCGGGTAGGATCGGTGAGCGAGGGCGGTGGGCTGATCAGCGCACTCAAGCCGTCCGATGTGGCAGGATAGCTGATGTTCTGCAGCTTGTAGAGTTCAAGCGCATCTTCAATCGTCGCGATATCGGCCCTGGCCTTTTCCGATCGCGCGCGGTCCCCGCTGGGCAGCACATTCAGCGCCACGATCGTCGCGAGCAAGCCCAGGATCACGATCACGACCATCAGTTCCACCAGCGTAAAGCCGTTTTCGCGGCGGCGCTGTTTCAGTTTTCGTCGTTCGGTACGCATCATCACCCTCATTGGCCTGCCAGTGTATTGAGCTGCAAAATCGGCAGCAGAATTGATAGCACGATGGTCGCAACAATACCGCCCATCACAACGATAATCAGCGGTTCGAGCAACGACAAAGCCGTCGCTGTGAAGCGATCAAATTCGCGCTCAAGATAATCCGCCGCGCGTTCCAGCATCTCGTCAAGCCGCCCGGCTGCCTCGCCGCTCGCGGCCAGATAGGTCAACAGCGGTGGAAACACCCCGGCGCGCCGCATCGCCGCCGACAGGCTGCCACCGCCACGGATTGATTCGACAATTTCATCGGATGCCAGCCGCAGTCGACGGTTATGGATTGTCCCCGCCGTCAGTGCGAGCCCATCAAGCAAGGGCAAGCGGCTGGCAACCATCGTCGAAAGCGTGCGCGCCATCCGCGCGGCGTGAAGATCGCGCAGCAACCTGCCAATCAGCGGCAACCGCAACAGCCAGCTGTCAAAAGCAAGCCGGATCGGCGGTTCGCGCAGCGCCTGGATAAAGCCCCCCGTCAGCACGACGGCGCCGAGCACCAACGCCCACCACCAATTGACCAGAAAGCCCGAAATCCAGATCACGATCCGGGTGAGCATCGGCAATTGCTGGCCGACGGTATCGAATTGCTCGACGACCTGCGGCACCACGAACACCATCAGCGCGGTCACCACCGCCATCGCCACGACCGCAAGCACAGCAGGATAGGCCATGGTCGTGATCATCTTGCCGCGAATTTCGGCCTGTCGCTCAAGCAGGATCGCCAACCGATCGAGAATCGTCGGTAGCGACCCCGAATTTTCACCCGCCGACACCATGGCGCAATAAAGCGCCGGAAAGCTTTTGGGTTCGCGCGCCATCGCTTCGGCGAGCCGCCGCCCCTCAATCACCCCCATATGCACAGCGCTGATGATCTCGCGGACCTGTTCCTGCTCGGTCTGGCGGACGATCGTGCGGAGCGATTCCTCGAGCGGACTGACCCGGTTGAGCGTCGCCAGCTGGCGCGTAAACAGCGTCAGATGCTTGGTCGACATCCGCCGGCCGCGCAGCTGCTGGAGCAGAGGCTTGGCCTTTGGTGCCTTGGTCGCGGCAGATCCTGGATCGATCCGCACCACATAGAGTTTGCGGGCGTCGAGCGCCTCACGGGCATGATCGATCGATTCAGCCGAAATCGCGCCGCGCTTCTCGCGACCGGCCGTGTCGATCACCAGATAGTCGAAATCAGGCATCGGCCATTTCGCTGCGGGAAATACGGACCGCTTCTTCGGGTGTCGTTAGCCCATCGCGGACAAGCTGACGCGCCGCCGCACCGAGATTAGGCGCATGCAGAAAGGCGTGGCGCGCGATGATCGATTCGTCACCGCCATCATTGATCAACCGGCGGATCGTATCGTCGATCCGGATCGCCTCAAACACGCCAATCCGGCCCTTGAAGCCGCTGCCGCTGCAGTCGTCGCATCCCACCGCCTCATAGACGATCGCGCCGGGGTCAAAGCCGAGTAGCGACGACACTGATCCCTGCGCCTGAACCGGCTTGCGGCAGCTTTGGCAAAGGCGGCGGACCAGCCGTTGCGCAACCACCGCCCGCAAGGTGGAAGCGAGCAGGAATGGCTCGATCTTCATGTCGCGCATTCGCGTAATCGCGCCGACGGCGTCGTTGGTGTGGACGGTCGACAGCACCAGATGCCCGGTGAGCGATGCCTGCACGGCGATTTCGGCAGTCTCGCGATCACGAATTTCGCCGACCATCACGACATCCGGATCCTGACGCAGGATGGCGCGCAAGCCCGCCGCAAAGGTCAGCCCCACTTTGGGGTTCACTTGGGTCTGTCCAACCCCGTCCATTGCATATTCGATTGGATCTTCAACCGTCAGGACGTTGCTGCTGCCATCATTGAGCAAGCGCAGCGCGGCATAAAGCGTCGTCGTCTTGCCCGATCCCGTCGGCCCGGTGACAAGCACGATACCGTTAGGCTCGCTGATCGCGCTGCGCAGCACGGCGTTGATCGCCGGCGCCATGCCGAGCACGTCAAGATCGATTCCGGCATTGTCCTTGTCCAGGATACGCAGCACCACGCGTTCGCCCGCCCGGCTTGGCAGTGTCGAGACGCGCACGTCCAGCAATTTGCCGCCCAACGACAAGCCCATACGGCCATCCTGCGGCACGCGTCGTTCAGCGATATCCAGCCGCGCCATCACCTTCACGCGGCTGACAACTACCGGCGCGACATGGGGCGGCATCCGCAGAGTTTCGCGCAGCACGCCATCGATCCGCATCCGGACGACAAGCCCGGTTTCATAGGGTTCGATATGGATATCCGACACGCCATTGCGCGCGGCATCGGCGATTATGCCATTGATCAGCCGGATCGCTGGGGCATCATCGGCCGTATCGAGCAAATCTTCGGCAGTCGGCAGGTTCCCCGCCAGCATATCGAGCTCGTCGCCCAGTCCCAGCGAGCCAGCGGCAGCCGCCGCCGCCTGCCCGTCCATAGCGTAGCGCGACGACAATAGCCGGTCGAAATCTTCGGCGCTGGTAAAGCTCACATCGAACGGGCGCGCGAGATGGCGGCGGAGCTCGAGCAAGACCTTGGGATCGCTGCCCTCGCGCATTGCCACCGCGAAATGGCCCGGCTCAACTGAATCGAGCACGACGCCGAAACGGCGGGCAAACCCATAAGGGATGCCAACGATCGCCGCCGGCAAATCACTCGGTTCAGGCAATGCCATGACCGATGGCTCGATGAAATCGTCGCTGGAACCGGAATAATCGTTCATTTCGGCTTCCCTTGCACGCGAAGGTCCTGGCTCGAACTCGGCATGGCCGGCAAGGCAATGCGCGGATCTTCGATGCTGCCTGGTGCGGGAGACCGCGGCAGCGGGGGCTCCGCGCCCATATAATCGCGCACCAGCTGATCAATGGTCGGTTCGCTATCCGGATATTGCAGCCCCTGCTGGAGCCGCAAATAGCCATATCGTTGTTCGGTGGCGCGGCGCGTATCCTCTGCATTGCGGATGATCGTCGGCCGAATGAAGATCGTCAAATTGGTCTTGGTGCGCTGCTTCGCCCGCGACCGGAACAGCTGACCGAGTCCAGGGATGTCGCCCAGCAGCGGGATTTTCTCGATCGTCCGGCGTTCATCGTCCGACAACAGCCCGCCAATCACCGCGATCTGGCCATCATCCACGGTCAGCGTCGTCTCGACTTCGCGCTTGTTGAGGACCAGATCGCTATTGTCGTTCGAAACCGGGCCGGAGACCGAGCTGACCTGCTGGCGCAGGAACAGCTTTATCGTGCCACTGGAATTGATCTGCGGGCGAACCTCAAGCTCAATGCCGACATTCTGGCGCTGCACGGTCCGGAACGCATTGTCGAAATTCTGACTGAGCGCTTGACCGGTGGTGACCGGGATTTCCTGGCCAACCAACAGACGTGCCGGCAGGTTATCCAGCGTGGTCACGCTGGGCGACTGCAGCAGATTAGACGTTGAATCGCTTTTAACGGCATTGATGATGCCGGCGAACACGCCGTTTCTGCCGATCGTGGTACCAAAGCCGCCCAGGCCACCCGATGCGCCCAGGATCGAGCTGATCGCCGATTGCGCCAGCGAATCGCTGATCGCGCTGTTGGTCGCTGTGGTTGTTGTGTTGCCATTAATCGTTGTGGTCGATGTGTTGAGCTGGCGCGAACCAATAGCTCCGGCAACGGTGAGGAGATTGGGCGCCGTGTTCGAAAAGCTGCTCGATACGATCGGCAAACTGCCATCAAGGCTGCCGAGCAGTAACTGGACGCCAAGCCGATTGGCGGTGGCATCGGAAACCTCCGCAATGATCGCCTCGATCAGCACCTGTTCCCGTCTGGTGTCGAGTTGGCGGATCACCTCTGCCAGTTGCCGTTGCACTTCGGCAGGGGCAGCAATCACGATCGCATTGGCACCGGCAAAGCGGGTGACAACTGCGGCCGTCCGGCCTCCATCGCCAACCACCGCCGGCTGGCTCGCGCTGCCGCCGCTCTGCGATACCGGCGCGCTATTCTGCTGCGGCGCCACGATGTTGCGCGCGTTGCTGCCATTATTGCCGTTGATGCTCACGCTCGATTGCGACAGCTGAACCTGCTGCGGCGCCTCGGTTGGTTGCTGGCCGACCAGTTGCTGGAGCACCGGCAAAAGCTGTCCCGCATCGGCATTCTGCAAGAACACCACCTTGATCTCGGTGCTCAGCGAGGCGCGCTTGTCGAGATCCTGGGCGACTTCGGCAAGGCGAGCAACGGTGGGCGCGTCGCCGCGAATGGCCACGGCATTTGAACTGTTCACCGGCACCACCGAAACGGTCTGCCCGCCCTGTGCTGCCGCGGGCACCAGCGCTTGCAATGCAGTCGCGATCTCACGCGCGCCGGCATTTTTGAGGGCAACGACCTTGGTCGATGATCCATCGGTATCGATCCGGCGGATCACTTCGCGAATGCGGCGAACATTGTCGCCAAAATCGACCACGACGATCGAATTGCCCCCGCGGTTCGCCGTCACCGATCCCTGCGGGCTAATCAATGGCCGCACCGTATCGACGGCAGAGGCCGCATCGATCGATCGTAGCCGAAAGATATCCGTGACAAAGCTGTTGCGCGATGCCGTTGCTGAATTGCCCACACGGCTGGGCTGTGATGACGCATTGTCGATCGGCTGGACTCGAAATGCGCCGCCTGCTGCCGGCACCGCGACCAGCCCATTGGCCCGAAGCGTCGATAGGAAAAGTTCAAGATACTCAGACCGGCTGAGCGCATGATCGGTAACAACCGTTACCTTGCCCTGCACGCGGCTGTCGATGATGAAGCTTCGTCCGGTAACCTTGGCGGCATCAGCGATGAAGGCGCGGATATCGGCGTCACGCACGTTGAGCGTGGTTTGGGCAGCAAGTGGCCCAGCGATCACCAGCGCGATTGCGGCGGAGAGCAGCAGCCGCTTCATTGGCCAGCCAGCGTAATGGCGAGGGGCAATTGCTCGGCTCCTCGCTCAACCATCACCGAAAGGTTGCCACCCTTGGCAAACTGCCCGGCCAGCTGCTCCAAATCGCCCTGGCCGCGGATTGGCCGGCCTCCCAATTGCGTCACGATATCCCCCTCTTTGAATCCTGCCTGACGGAAAATCTCGCCAGACCCTTGCGGGCGCACTACCAACCCGGTGATTTTGCCGCCATCAATTCGCGGGATGAAACCAACTTCGGCCCGCAGCCGTCCCAGCGTTAGCGACGAGCTGCCTGGTTGCGGTGGCAGCGCTGAAGTAAGCGCGTCACTCTGCCCGCTGGCTGAAGGAACATTGGCCGACGCACTTCCGGCTGATTGATCAAGGAACAGGTCTTCATCCACCCCGCCCCGCGTCAATGTTACATGGTCAAATGCCACTGATTTCAGCGTGACGCCTGGCATAATCTCAGCGCCCACTGAATAGCTGGTCTGCTCACCTTCCGCTGACGCGATGATGGCCGAGCCCTTGCCGGTCGCTTCATCCATTCGCGTACCAAAAAGGACCAGCGACAGCGGCGTCACGACCGCCACTTGTGACCCTGGAGCAGCAGCTTCAAGGCGGAAAAACGCATCAAAGGTACGCAGCACCTCGCCCGCATTGACGCCAGACCCTGGCGTCGCAACCCGCCAGCTTCCCAAAGGGCTAACCGGGGTCACCACCGTCCAGACCAATCGCGCGCCTTGAATGGCGAGGGCACAGAGCAAAATGAGCTCGATCGCCGAATAGACATTGGCGCGCGGCAAAAGCTGCAAAAGGCGCTGAGCGCGTGCATCAAATTCTAGCCGCATCGGTGGGGTCCCCAGGAAGCGCCGTTGCTAGGCGGGGCGCGTTACATTTCAATGGCACTTTGGTGAACGAATTGAGACAAAAAAGATGGCCTGTTGCAACAATTTCAGTCCCTTTCAGACCAGACTGGAATTCTAGGAGTCCTTCTGGCTATTAGTATCCATGCCCAGCGCGCCAAGCGACCCTCACCCGTCAGCCTGTTTCGGTTCAGGCCAGCCTTCGCTGCCCGTCATCGCTCATCTGAGCAGGCAACCAGCTATCCAAAAAGTTCCTAGCGCCAAGTTGACATTGTTCCTTAAGCGCCATTTCCTAAAGCCAGATCTTTGTGCCGCGCTGATGGATCGCATCGACGCGGAGCGGCGTCCTTCAACGCTGTCGGATCCCAATGGCGACGCAAAATATCGCACCAGCGAAACATGTGACATCGCGTTTGATGACCCGCTGGGCATGACCGTCAATAGCGCGATCTGCGATTTGATGGGATTGGATCCGGCGTTTGGCGAACCGCTGCAAGGACAGCGTTATGCGGTGGGCCAGGAATTTAAGCTGCATACCGATTATTTCGATCCGCTCGGGATCGATTACGAAAAATACTGCAGCGTGGCGGGGCAACGCACTTGGACGGCAATGATCTATCTCAACGAACCCGCCGCTGGCGGGGCCACCCGGTTCAAGGCCATCAACAAAATTGTCCAGCCTGAAACAGGCAAATTGTTAATGTGGGACAATCGCGGCCTCGACGGGTCCATCAACGCATCAACCTTGCATCAGGGCATGCCCGTTCGCGCCGGCACCAAATATATCCTGACCAAATGGTTTCGCGAACGGCGCTGGGGATAGGCGCCCGCGCGCGCCCAGATCGGCACGATAGCCGCTGCCGCTCAGAGGAGAAATACCTGTATTATCGATGATTGCCTGGCAGCAATGCGCAGATGCAACGCCTTAAAACTGTAACTTTTAGTTCATCAAAGTGCATCGCAATTACCATGCTTGAGTCACAAGCCCTTTCTAGAGGCGGTGGAGATGGGAGCGCGGGGGCACAACGACTCGCGGCTGCATCGTGAACGCAAC
The DNA here is from genome assembly GCF_002281505.1 of Sphingomonas sp. 28-62-20. Taxonomy (NCBI): domain Bacteria; kingdom Pseudomonadati; phylum Pseudomonadota; class Alphaproteobacteria; order Sphingomonadales; family Sphingomonadaceae; genus Sphingomonas; species Sphingomonas sp. 28-62-20. Next base: position 106,666 of record NZ_NCGH01000005.1, on the reverse strand, counting down.
GGTCACTCGACCGGGCACGAAAACACGCTGGAGACAGGGAAATGATTAACTCGAACCTACGTCGCATCCTCTTTGCGACCGCGTCGGTTGCTGTGCTGAGCGGCTGCGGCGCCAATGACATCGCCTCCCCGGGTACCGGCGGCAACGTGACGATCAACAACACGCCTGCGCCCGCACCTGCGCCAACCCCAACCCCCACGCCGACCAGCACGCTGGTCACCGCAGCAAGTGGCTGCCCGACCATTGCCGATTCCGCCGGCCTGACCGATGCGGGAACCATCACGGGCCCAACCGGCACCTATCGCCAGTGCAACCTGCCCGCCCGCATTACGCGCAGCTCAACGCTCCCGCGCATTCCAGGCGTTCTGTATGCATTGCCTGGCCGCGTTGACGTTGGCACCGATCAGGGTGCGACGACCACGGGCACGACCAACGTTGTGCTAACGATCGAACCTGGCGTTATCGTCTTTGGCAACACCGGTGTCTCTTGGCTCGCCGTCAACCGCGGTAACTCGATCCAGGCGGTCGGTACCGCCGCTCGCCCGATCATCTTCACCAGCCGTGACAATGTCCTCGGCCTCAACACCGACACGTCGTCGGGCCAGTGGGGCGGCGTCGTGCTGATGGGCCGCGCTCAGATCACTGACTGCGCTGCTTCCGGTGCAGCTCCAGGCACCGCTGCTTGCGAGCGCCAGACCGAAGGCGCAATCGATCCTGCCGTTTACGGTGGCACCAATAACACCGAAAGCAGCGGCCGGATGAGCTTCGTCCAGATCCGTTTTTCGGGCTTCGTCCTTTCGGCAAATAGCGAGCTTCAAGCCCTGACGACTGAAGGCACTGGTAGCGGCACCGTGCTGAACAATATCCAAACGTTCAACAGCTCGGATGACGGCGCCGAATTCTTCGGCGGTCGCGTCAACATGCGGTACTTTATCTCGGTTGGTGCCGAGGACGACAATCTTGACACTGACGTCGGCTTGAAGGGGAACTTCCAGTATGTGATGGTTGCGCAGCGCGCAGGCAGCGAATCCCGCGGCACCGACGCGATCATCGAAGCCGACAGCGATAACGCCGTCGATGGCGATAACCCACGCCAGAACACGATCGTGTCGAACTTCACCTTCTTCCACCGTGTAAACAACACGTCGGCTCTGTCGGCGATCCTGCTGCGCGGCGGCACGGACTACACGCTCGTTAACGGTATCGTATCGGCGGCGTCGCCATCGCCATCGTGCCTACGCATCAGCCGTGCCCAGACCGCCTCGGCTACGGCCAACCCTGCCATTGACGAGCTTGGCGCACCGGTGTTCCGCTCGGTCGTCATGCAGTGCGGCGCGACGCCGTTCCTAGGCGCCAATGGCGTAACCAATGCTGATGTCACGACGATCTTCGGCGCTGGCAGCAACAACAACAGCGCAACCTTCACACCGTCGTTCACCAGCACCTTCATCAACGGTCCGGCGGAAACTGCAGTCCCTGCATTCGACGCGAGGCCGTTGACGGCAAGCTCGGCCAATGGCCCGTTCTTTGAACTGACCAGCTATATCGGTGCGGTCCGTGATGCCAACGACACCTGGTATCGCACATGGACGTGCAACAGCACGACGCTCGACCTCGGTACCGGCAATACCGGCCTGTGCACCTCGCTGCCAACGATCTGATGCTCGGTAAGTGAAATTGGACGGGGCGTGGCCATGCAGGCGACGCCCCGTCCTTGTTCAGGATTTCAAAGGGGGTTTACGATGTCGAGGCCGTTCGAGCTGGCAAGCCTATTGCTGATTTCATCTGCGCTAGTAGCGCCTTCGGTAGCGCGTGCGCAGGCTGTGCCCGCGCCAGCCCCGGCACCTTCAATCCCTGCCCAGACGGCCGAAGCGCCCGCGCAGGACCCGGCGGTTGCCACGCCTGAAACCGCCGCCCCAGCGGAGGAGGAACAGGTCGCTGAAAACCCCGATATTTCCATCCCCGGTGGCGGGGACATCGTCGTCGTCGGCAAGCGCAATGGCAATATTGCCCGCTCGACGTCGCAGGTTCTTTCCGTCCTGTCGTCAGAAGACATTGCCCGCACGGGCGAAGGCGACATCGCCGGCGCGCTGGCGCGCGTGACCGGCCTGAGCGTTGTCGGCAACGGCTTTGTCTATGTCCGTGGTCTCGGCGACCGCTATTCGCTCGCGCTGCTCAACGGTTCGCCCCTGCCGAGCCCTGAGCCGCTGCGCCGTTCGGTGCCGCTCGACATCTTTCCGACTAATGTCATTGCCTCATCACTGGTTCAAAAAACCTATTCGGCGAACTTTCCAGGCGAATTCGGCGGTGGCGTCATCAACCTGACGACCAAATCGACGCCCAAGGAAGGTTTTTTCAACGTCAATTCCAGCATCGGCGCTGATACCGTCACGACCGGGCAGCTTGGTTATACCTATTTCGGGTCGGCCAGTGACTGGACTGGTTTTGGTAACGGCGCGCGCAATATCCCGCCGGCCCTGGCGTCTTTCCTGAGCAGCGGCCAGCAGATTGCCGATACCACGCGTGCCACCCAGCGCGCGATCGCGTCGCAATTGTTCAACGGCAACAACTCGGTCGTCCAGCGCAATACTGCCATTCCGCCCAACTGGAGCTTCAGCCTGGATGGCGGGAAATCCTGGGATATCGATGATGTCACGTTGGGCCTGATTGCGACCTTTGGGTACAGCAACAAATGGCGCACGCGCGACAACCTGCAGCAGACCACCGCGACGCAGGACCTTTCGCTTGCCGAAACCAGCTTCCAGCGCGTGATCACCGACAATCGCCTGGTCGTTGACGGGTTGATTGGGACCAGCCTGGAATTTGACCGGAACAAAATCCGGTGGACTACGCTCTATGTCCGCGACACGCTGAAGCAAGCGCGCCTCGGCGTCGGCACGATCACTGGCTTGGCGCAGAACAGCACCTTCCAACAGCAGGACACCGCCTGGTTTGCCCGCCAGCTCATCGACACTCAACTGGCAGGTGAGTTCAAGCTGACCGATGCACTCAGTCTTGATCTGCGCGGCGGCTATGCAAATTCGCGGCGCGATGCCCCAGACGAAATTTCCTTCCAGTATCAGCGCTCGAACAACCCAGCGAGCCCAACCGGCCAGTTCTTTCTCAACCCGCTTAACGGCCAGTTTGGCGACGCCACGATCGCTAACTCGTTCCTGCGTGAAGACCTGTATTCGGTCGGTGCCGATGTTGCGTACAAGTTCACGCCTGATGTGACCGGCTCGGTCGGCTATGCCTACACCGACACGTTTCGGCGGACTGAACGGCGGGCATTCCAGTTCCGCCGCGACCAAATCGCCACGCGTCTGCGCGAACAGGGCTTGAACGATCTTGCGGGTGCGCAGGAAACCGTTGCGACTGGGCTATCCTTCCTCCGTCCTGATGCGTTGCTGTCGCCTGCGGTGATTGATGCCTTTGGTATTTCGATCAACGAGAATTCAGGGACGCCGGTCTTCGGCGCCAGCCTGCGTATTCATGCCGGCTATGGCCGCCTGCAATGGGACATTCTGGACGATCTCAATGTCGATATCGGCCTGCGCTATGAAACGGCGCGCCAGGCCGTTAATGTCGTCCAGATCTTTGCCACACCGATCTCCCGCTCTGCCGAAGCGCAGATCAACCGCAATTATTTCCTGCCGGCGGCAACCTTCACGTACAAGATCACCCCCGAGCTGCAGGTCCGCATCGCGGGTTCGAAGACCATTTCGCGCCCACAATTCCGCGAGTTGATCGATCAGTCCTATTTCGATCCAGAGGTCAATCGCGAATATCGCGGTAATGGTCGTCTAACCGATACCCAGCTTTACAATGCTGAAGGCCGGATCGAATGGTATTTTGACCGCGATCAGCGCGTTTCGGCTGCCGGTTTCTACAAGCAGATCGATAACCCGATTGAAGTCTTCACTGGTAGTTTCCAGCAATCGTTTATTTACAGCTATGCCAACGCCCCCAGTGCAACGCTTTATGGCGGTGAAGTTGAGGCGCAGAAATATTTCAACCTGAGCGATGTCTTTGAAGGGTCTTCCTTCTTTGCCTCGCGTCGCCTGCTACTGATTGCGAACTATACCTACACCAAATCGCGGATCAGTGTCGGTGCGAACGATCCCGCATCGGTATCCTTCCTGTCGGGCATTACGCGGGCCAACCAGCTGTTTCGTGATGGCGTCCCGCTGACCGGGCAATCGGATCACCTTGCCAATCTTGAGATTGGGCTTGAAGATCGCGATGGCTTGTCGCAGCAGACCTTGTTGCTCAACTATGCCAGCCGCCGTGCGACGATCCGTGCAGGGGCGCTCGGCCAGCCTGACGTCTTCGAATATCCCGGCTTCCAGCTAGATTTCGTCGCGCGCCAGGGTGTCAAACTGGCTGGCATCAATACCGAAATGAAGTTCGAAGCACGCAACATCACCGGCACCCGGTTCCAGGAATTCCAGGACAACGGGGTCAACCGGATCAACTACAACCTCTATAATGTCGGCCGCACGTTGCAATTCTCGATGAGCGTGAAATTCTGATCGGCATTGGTCGTTCGGTGGCTCAGGGCCGCCGGACGACCAGCCCCCGATTGCAGCAGGTCGCAATCAGGGGCGCCGAACGACTACTCCGGCCTGCATCACCAAGGTTACCGATCGAAGCACGGCAGGGTCCCGAACCGGATCGCCTTGCACAGCGATGATATCCGCTACCATGCCCGGGCCTATAGCACCGACCCGATCCGCGATGCCAAGCGCAGCCGCATTGCCGCTGGTCGCTGCCATCAGCACGGCGGCGGGCGGCATGCCCCATGCGACCATCAGCGTGATTTCCCGGGCATTGTCGCCATGGCTAAAGACGCCCGTGTCCCCGCCCACGCACATTGCTACCCCGGCTTTCAATGCAGCGGCAAAGCTGGCGCGTTTAGCAACAATTGCCGCAGGTTCAGGGCTGCCGCCGCGCCAGCCGCGATACCGCTCGATCGCGTCAGTCGCCGCGAGCGTGGGGCAAAAAACAGTGCCATGCCCCTTCATCAACGCGAATATTTCCAGCGTGCCGTCATTCCCATGCTCGATCGTATCCACCCCGGCGATTGTCGCACGGCGCATCCCCTCGATCGTACTGGCATGCGCCGCAACTTGGCGACCTGCTGCATGGGCGGCATCGACCACCGCGCGCATCTCAGCGATTGAAAACGTGGGCCGACTTGGTTCGCCAGCACCCCAGCGATAATCAGCATAGAGCTTGATAACGTCAGCACCCCGGCCGATCTGCCGCCGCGCCGCTGCGACCAGTGCCTCCCCATCGGCTTCTTCGGCCCCTTGCGGGACGTCAAATCCAGGGTCGAATCCCTTGGGGCCATAGCTGCCCGTCGCGACCAGCGCACGGGTTGCCACCAGGACTCGCGGTCCGGGAACGATGCCCTGGGCAATAGCCGCCTTCAGCCCGACATCGGCATAGCCCGCCCCCTCCGTCCCCAGGTCACGCACGGTGGTAAAGCCCGCCATCAACGTCGCGCGCGCATTGGCCGCAGCACGCACCGTGCGCAGCGCCAAGGGTTCTTTCAGAACCTGATCATTCCAGCTGGTTTCGTTATAGGGGTGGAGGAAAAGATGGACATGCGCGTCGATGAGCCCGGGCAGCAATGTCGACCCGGGCAGCGTGATCATCTGCGCATCAGCGGGTGCAACGATGTCGGGGCCGACTGCGGCGATTTGGTCGCCCCGCACCAGCACTTTCCAGCCGCGATGGACAATGCCGTCGCGTCCATCAAATACCGCGTCGGGCGCAAGCAGCGTGGCCGCCGCAGCGGGAATGGCAGGAGCAGGCGGACGATCATTCTGGCCCGCAACCGCAGATGCAGCGAACAACACGCCAACGGCAGCACCGGCAAGCACCATTCTTGATTTCACCGCCATTCCCTTCGCGATGGTATCAAGCAAGCCTAGGCCGGATTCAGGTTTAGTCGACTCTTCTCTCGAACTGCCGCGAAACAAAAGTTTCCGACAGTCAGCCGACATCCAGATTCAACCGCCAATCCGCAACGATCAGCCATGATCGACCGATCAGTTTTTGACCCGAATGTCGACGCCCCAAATCCGCCATTCCTTCTTTTCAGGGTCAGTCTCGGTCGGGTCGGCGGATCGCCGCAGCATGACGACACCTTCGCGGTGCGCAGTGGTGCCTTTTTTCCGGTTTTTGACGTCGATCGTTGCCGTCACCAGGATATATTGCTTGCCGTCGGTCATCTTGATCGCCGTCGGTTCGCCGGTAACCGGTTCGAAGACGCTATAGATTTTAAACCCGTCGCTGAACGTTTTCAGCGTCCCGCGCGTATCGCCGCCGCGATCGCCCCACAGGACATAGGCTTTGTCATAGTCCCCAGCACGGATGAAGCTGAAATAGCGATCTACCGTTTCCTTGGCGGCAATGGCACTGGGCGAACTGGCTGGTTCATCACCGAGTATCTTCTTGCCAGGCGTCGCTGCCTCCGGCGCCTTGGCCATTTGCTGATTATTGGCCGGTCCTTCAGGTGCCGAACAACCGGCGACAAGAAGGGCCGAAATCAAGGAAATCACGACGGAAAAACGCACGCTACCACCTCTTTTTTTGGCCTGCCGCCTATTGGCAGACAGGGCGGATAGAGGCAAGCGCAGCAGGGCTAAACCGCCCTTTTCCAGCAAAAAAGCCCCGGCCGACCGTTGGTCGCCGGGGCCTTTGGTGATGGTGGGCGCGGCAGGGATTGAACCTGCGACCCCACCCGTGTGAAGGGTGTGCTCTACCACTGAGCTACGCGCCCGAAACCTCGATTTCCGATAGGTACGGGACCAAAGACAAGGGCGGCGGTTTCCCGCCGCCCCAATCATGATGCCTTTAGCATGCGGCCAAAGCTTGTCCAGCCCCGGCCAGAAAAGCTTAGTTTACCGAATCCTTCAGGCCCTTGCCGGCCTTGAACTTTGGTTGTGACGACGCCTTGATCGTCATCGGCTCTCCAGTGCGCGGGTTGCGGCCCGTCGACGCCTTGCGCTTGCTGACAGAAAAAGTGCCAAACCCAACCAGGCGGACTTCATCGCCCTTGGTCAGTGCGGTCGAGATTGAATCAAACACTGCCTCAACGGCTTTGCTTGCGTCGCCCTTTGTGAGGCCTGACGCATCAGCGACTGCCCCGATCAATTCCTGCTTGTTCATCCGTTGGAACCCCCGTCTCTTGCGATTGCAAATTTATAAAATCAATTGAGTCACGGCGCGGCCGGACGACCAATAAGGCTGCTTGGCAACAGCCTGTCAAAGCAAATCCGTCATAATTTGCGCCCGGCAGGCTAAATTATGACGGATTTCTAGGCTTTGAGGTGTGGTTAGCCGTTTCAGTGGTGCACTTCGCCGCCCACGGGGGGCACGCCCGCTGGCGGGAGCGCAGCCAATTCGTCAGCGTCGCTCCAGTCGATCGCCGTTAACGGCTCCGTCAACGCGAGTCGCAATGCTTCATCGACATGGCGGATCGGAATGATTTTCAACCCCTCGCGGATATTGGCCGGAATTTCGGCCAGATCCTTCTCATTTTCCTGCGGAATCAACACAGTGGTGATCCCGCCGCGCATCGCCGCGAGCAGTTTTTCCTTCAGGCCGCCGATCGGCAACACCCGTCCACGCAGCGTAACCTCGCCGGTCATGGCGACATCGCGGCGGACAGGGACACCCGTCAATGTCGATACGATTGATGTCACCAGACCGATACCCGCCGACGGTCCATCCTTCGGAACCGCCCCTTCGGGCAGATGGACGTGGATGTCCTTGCGCGCGAAGATGCTCGGCTTGATGCCATAGGTCGGCGCGCGCGCCTTGACGAAGCTCATCGCCGCCTCGACCGATTCCTTCATCACATCGCCCAGCTTGCCGGTGGTGCGCACCAGCCCCTTGCCCTGCACCGTGACGCTTTCGATGGTCAGCAATTCACCGCCCACTTCGGTCCAGGCAAGCCCGGTAACGGCGCCGATCTGATGCTCCTCTTCACCCATGCCGAAGCGATATTTCTGCACCCCGGCATAGTCGGCGATGTTGTCAGCGGTGATGACCACACTTTCCATCTTGCCTTCAAGGATGCGGCGCAGCGCCTTGCGTGCCAGCCGCGCGATCTCGCGCTCCAGCGTGCGGACGCCGGCTTCGCGTGTGTAATAGCGGATCAGCGCGCGCAGCCCGTCGTTGCGCAGCTCGAATTCGCCGGGCTTCAAGCCGTGCGCCTCGATCTGCTTGGCAACCAGATGACGCTCGGCGATCTCGACCTTCTCGTCCTCAGTATAGCCCTCCAGCCGGATGATCTCCATCCGGTCGAGCAACGGCTGCGGCAGGTTGAGCGTGTTCGCCGTCGTCACGAACATGACGTCGGACAGGTCGATATCGATTTCCAGATAATGGTCCTGGAATTTCGAATTCTGTTCGGGATCGAGCACTTCGAGTAGCGCGGAAGCCGGATCGCCTCGGAAATCCTGGCCAAGCTTGTCAATCTCATCGAGCAGGAACAGCGGGTTGCTGGTGCCGGCCTTGCGCAAATTGGTGACGATCTTGCCCGGCAGCGAGCCGATATAGGTCCGCCGATGGCCACGAATCTCGGCCTCGTCGCGCACGCCACCCAGCGACTGGCGCACGAATTCACGCCCGCAGGCCTTCGCGATCGACTTGCCCAGGCTGGTCTTGCCGACACCCGGCGGGCCGACGAGGCACAGGATCGGCCCTTTCAGCTTGTTGGTGCGGGCCTGCACCGCGAGATACTCGACAATCCGGTCTTTGACCTTCTCAAGCGCATAATGATCCTCATCAAGGATCGCCTGGGCGGCTTCGATATCCTTTTTCAGCTTTGATTTCTTGCCCCAGGGAATCCCCAGCAGCACATCGAGATAATTGCGCACGACCGTCGCCTCGGCCGACATCGGCGCCATCGTCTTCAGCTTCTTCAGCTCGGTGGTCGCCTTGGTGCGGGCTTCCTTGGAGAGCTTCAGCGTCGCGATTTTCTGCGTGAGCTCAGCGATTTCATCGCCCTCGCCTTCCTCGCCCTCATTGCCCAGCTCGCGCTGGATGGCCTTCAGCTGTTCATTAAGATAATATTCGCGCTGAGTTTTTTCCATCTGGCGCTTCACACGGCTGCGGATCTTCTTTTCGACCTGCAGCACGCCGAGTTCGCCCTCCATGAAGGCAAACACCATTTCCAGCCGCTTTTGCGGATCGGACTCGATCAGCAGCGATTGCTTGTCGGCCACCTTGACCTGGATATTCGCCGCAATGGCGTCGGCAAGCCGCGACGGATCGTCGATTTCGCCCAGTTGCACCGCAGTTTCGGCCGGCAGCTTGCGGTTTAGCTTGGCATAATTTTCAAACTGATCGACGACCGACCGCATCAGCGCCGCCAGTTCCCGGCTGACGTCCTCGGGACTGAAGGCGGCGACCTTTCTGTCTACGCCCTCCGCGGCCTCACCAAGTTCGCTGGCGCCGTCATCGCCTTCAAGCATTTCGATTTCGGCAGAAAGATGCCCGTCCTGAGCGAAGATTTGCGAGAGCTTGGCACGCTTTTTCCCCTCAACCAGCACGCGGACTGTGCCGTCGGGCAGTTTGAGGAGCTGCAGCACCACCGCCGTTACGCCAATTTCATACAAATCGTCGCGATCGGGATCGTCCTCGCTCGGGTCGAGCTGCGCCACGAGGAAAATTTCCTTGGTATCGTTCATCGCGGCTTCGAGCGCGGCGACGGACTTGTCGCGGCCAACAAACAGCGGCACGATCATATTCGGGAACACGACGATGTCGCGAAGCGGCAATACGGGATAGGTCTTGGTCATGCAGTCTCCGGCGGCGCCCAATCGGGACGCCAATTCTTCTTTATATGGGGATGGTCACCGTTCCATCAATCGGCTTGTGGCAGGATTTGCGATGCTGGTGCTGATTGCCGCCGCACCGCCGCGGAAAGGCGAGCCGCCGATCACGACACAAACCCAGAAATCTGGGGGCGTGATTGATCCCGACCAGGCCAAACTCGATTTTGAAAGTGCCGATCTCGCCATTGAGGTTTTCCCTGACAAAGAAGCAATTTCAGCCACGGCGACCTTGGTTTTCAAGGCCAACGCGGCGCTTGACCGGTTGGTAATCGATCTTGATCGCAACCTGCCCGTCTCAGCCATCGCCATCGATGGCAAACCGATCTTGTCCAAAAGCTGGGCTAATCCGCAAGGCCAGCTTGTCATAACCCTGCCGCATGACGTTGCCGCTGGCACGCATGTAACGGCGCGGATCAGCTATGCCGGCACGCCGCATGTCGCGGTTCGGGCACCCTGGGACGATGGTTTTGTCTGGGCAAAGACAAAAAATGGGCAGCCCTGGATAGCCTCCACCGCAGAAGGCTATGGCTGCGACCTGTTCTGGCCCTGCCTTGATTTCCCGACGGGTGAGCCTGGCCAGGTAACGCTTCACATTACGGTGCCAAAAGGGCTTTCGGCACCTGCCAACGGCGTGTTGCTGCGGACAGACACGCTCGCCAATGGCCGGACGACTTGGCATTGGCGGATCAAGCACCCGAATAGCTATGCCATCGCCCTTACGATCGGGCCCTATGCGGTTTTGACGGACAGGTACAAAAGCCGTTTCGGGAACGAGATTCCGTTATATTATTGGTATTTGCCCGACGAAAGGCAGAAGGCAGAAGCCCTGTTCGCCGAATTCGCGCCGACGATCGATTTTTTCGAAAGCGTGATTGGTCCTTATCCCTTTGCAGATGAGAAACTGGGCGTGGTCGAAACCCCGCATCTCGGCATGGAGCACCAGACGATCAACGCATATGGCAATGGCTATGCCAAGGCGATTGAGGGGTTTGACTGGCTGTTCCAGCACGAATTGTCGCATGAATGGTTCGGCAACCAACTCACCGCGGCGAACTGGGACGATTACTGGCTGCATGAGGGCTTTGGCAGCTATATGCAGCCGCTCTTTGGCCAGTGGCGCGAGGGCGATGCCCGGTACGCAGCGATGCTAGATCTCCAACGCGGCAAGATTGAAAATCGGGCACCGCTGGTATCAGGCACCATCCGCACCGAGGAAGATGTCTATGAGGCTGCCAAAGGCGGCCCTGCGGGGGATATCTATTACAAGGGCAGCTGGACGCTCCACACCCTGCGCTGGCTGATTGGTGACGCTGCCTTTTTCGAGGCCACGCGTCGATTGGTCTATGGCCGACCCGATCCAAAGCCGGGCAATTTCACCCCGCGCTTTGGATCTACCGGCGAATTCGAAACCCTGGTCGCGGCGGTGACGGGCAAGGATTATCACTGGTTTTTCGACGCTTATTTGCGCCAGGCGCCGCTGCCAGAGCTAATCACCACCCCGCGTGATGACGGCCTGGCGCTGGCATGGAAACTGCCCGCCGACCTCCCCTTCCCAATGCCGATTGAGGTGAAGGTCAACGATACGGTCACCCGGATCGAAATGCCCGACGGTCATGGCTGGATCGCGGTGCCCAAGGGCGCGCATGTCGTGATCGATCCGATGGCACGAGTGCTGCGGCGTTCAGTGGCGGTGGAGGCGATGCAGGCCTATCATAAAGAGCGAGCAGGCGGCGGTTCGTAGGCGGTGATTGCGCGCCGAGCTTATCAAGTGTATCGCTATTGTAACACAGATAGGAGCCAAGGCGATGTTGCCGGCCAGTGATCCCGTAGGCCTTCCGGGCCTCGCCGCGCTGGGATTTGGCATTGCGCTCTTTGCCGTTGCCCTGCTGGGCGCACGATTACGTGCGCGACGTGACGCCGCTGAACGAGGCGGCAGGCGGGCCAATAGCTCCATCCTGTGGATAGCCCTCCAAGGTTTGGCGATTGGCCTGGCCGGCGCTGGCCCGATTTACGTCGTGCTCGATCCGCTCTCGTCAGCTTCATTGATCACGGCGGCGATAACCCTGGCACTGATGCTGGGGGCGGTTTTCCTGTTTGACTGGTCATCACGGGCAATGGGGAAAAACTGGGCGCTGGTCGCTCGCACCCGGACCGATGCCAGCCTGGTGACAACGGGGCCGTTCGCCTATGTCCGCAACCCGATTTACGTCGCGCTCGGCCTGTTCATGGTCGCGATGGCGATTGCTTTTGGCCATACGCGGATGCTGATCGTCGCCATGCCGCTCTTCGCCTTTGCCACCTGGATGCGCGTATCGCTTGAAGAAACGCTGCTCCGGGCTGAATTTGGGGCGGCCTATGATGCCTATAGCAACCGCGTGAAGCGTTTTGTGCCGGGTCTGCTCTAAAGGCCGGGGTGACGCCGCCCGCATGACCCTGCTAAGCGCGGTCCATGTCTGTCTCTGTCAAGATTTGCGGCCTTTCCACGGCTGAAACGCTCGATGCCGCCGTTGCGAACGGCGCGGCCTATATCGGCCTGCTCTTCTACCCGCCCTCGCCGCGCTATGTCGCGCTTGGCCAAGCCGAAGCGCTCGCGATGCGCGTGCCCGATCATGTTGGCCGGGTTGGTGTATTTGTCGATCCTGACGATGCATTGGTCGATGCCGCCATCGCCGCCGGAAAACTGACTGACCTGCAGCTCCACAAGGTTACCCCCGAACGCGCAGCGGCCTTGCGAGCTCGAACTGGCTTATCGATCTGGGCAGCTGTTGCGGTACGCGCGCGCACCGATCTTGATGCCGCGCGCGGGTTTTCGGGCGCAGCAGACCGGATTTTGTACGACGCCAAGACACCCGACAACGCGGCCCTGCCCGGCGGAATGGGGGTTCGCTTCGACTGGGGGTTGCTGAACGGCTTCAGCCATCCGCTGCCCTGGGCGCTTTCGGGCGGCTTAGACGCCATCAATGTCGGCGATGCCGTCCGCCAGACCGGGGCGACGCTGGTCGATGCCTCATCGGGCATGGAAACAGCGCCGGGCATCAAGGATATAGACAAGATCGCCCTGTTCCTTAAAGCCTGTGCCGCATTATGAACGCGCCCCTTTCCCCCGCCCCCAATTCCTTCCGCGCACAACCGGACGAACGCGGCCATTTCGGCCAGTTTGGCGGGCGCTATGTCGCTGAAACGCTGATGCCCCTCGTGCTGGAGCTGGAGGCGGAATATAACCGCGCCAAGGCCGATCCCGCCTTCCATGCGCAGTTTGATGATCTGCTCGAACATTATGTCGGCCGTCCGAGCCCGCTTTATTATGCTGAGCGGCTGACCGAGGAACTGCGGAAAAGTGCGGCGCCGGGGATGGGGGCGCAGGTGTGGTTCAAGCGCGATGAGCTCAACCATACCGGCGCGCACAAGATCAACAATTGCATTGGGCAAATCCTGCTCGCGATGCGGATGGGCAAGACGCGGATCATCGCCGAGACCGGCGCGGGTCAGCACGGCGTGGCGACCGCGACCGTTTGCGCGCGCTTCGGCCTGCCCTGCGTCATCTATATGGGCGCGCGCGATATTGAGCGGCAGCAGCCCAATGTGTTCCGCATGAAGCTGCTTGGGGCAGAAGTCCGCCCCGTCACGAGCGGTGCGGCGACGCTGAAGGATGCGATGAACGAGGGGCTGCGCGATTGGGTCGCTAACGTCCACGACACCTTCTACATCATCGGCACCGCCGCTGGCCCGCACCCCTACCCTGAGCTGGTCCGCGATTTTCAGAGCGTGATCGGCAAGGAAGCCCGCGCGCAGATGCTGAGCCGCATCAACCGCCTGCCCGATCTGCTGGTGGCGGCGATTGGCGGCGGATCAAACGCGATCGGCTTGTTCCACCCCTTCCTCGATGATCCAGAGGTGAAGATGCTGGGCGTCGAGGCGGCGGGGCATGGGCTCGACAAGGAACATGCGGCCTCGCTCGCGGGCGGTTCCCCCGGCGTGCTTCACGGTAACAAGACCTATCTGCTGCAGGACGAAGACGGCCAGATCACAGAGGCGCATTCGATCTCCGCTGGCCTAGATTACCCCGGGATAGGGCCGGAACATGCGTGGCTCCGCGACATTGGCCGGGTGGATTACACCAGCGCGACCGATACCGACGCGCTCGACGCGTTCCAGCTGCTTTGCCGCACCGAGGGCATCATCCCCGCACTCGAACCAAGCCACGCCATTGCTGCCGTCGCCAAAATCGCGCCGACGATGCGCCAAGACCAGATCATCCTCGCGAACCTCTGCGGGCGCGGCGACAAGGACATCTTCACCGTCGCTGAGGCGCTGGGGACCGCGATATGAAGCGGGTTGCGATGATTGTCGCCCTTGCGGTTGGCTGGCTTGGGGCGATGTTGACCATCGGCATAGCTGCCTACCATGTTGGCGAATATGGTATGCCGGCTCTAACTTTTGCTGGGATCGGTCCCGAATCTCGCTGGGGTATCATTTGGAAGGCCCTGGTGGCGGCGACTTTTTTGTCGTTGCAGTATGACTTTCTGAAGCACCGCCAAGGAAGCCAAGGATGACCCGCCTCTCCGCTGCCTTCCCCGCAGACCGCGCTGCGCTCGTCACCTTCGTGACGGCTGGTGATGGCCCCACGCCTGCGATCCTCGACGCGCTCGTCGCAGGCGGGGCGGATATCATCGAACTCGGCATGCCGTTCACCGATCCGATGGCCGATGGTCCCGCGATCCAGGCGGCGAACCTGCGCAGCCTCGCCGCCGGCACCACCACCGCGCACATCCTGCAAATCGCCAGCGATTTCCGCGCCCGCCACCCGAATGTCCCCCTCGTCCTGATGGGCTATGCCAACCCGATGCTCCGGCGCGGCCCTGATTGGTTCGCCAACCAATGCGCCAAAGCAGGTATAGACGGCGTGATCTGCGTCGATCTGCCACCTGAAGAGGATGACGGCCTTGGCCCTGAACTCCGCGCAGCGGGCGTCGATTTTATCCGCCTCGCCACCCCCACCACAGATGCCGCGCGGCTGCCGGCAGTGCTCGATGGCGCGAGCGGGTTCCTCTATTATGTCTCTGTGGCTGGCATCACCGGTCTGCAGCAGGCCGCCCAAACGTCGATCGAGGATGCTGTCGCCCGGCTAAAGGCACAGACCGACCTGCCCGTCGCGGTTGGCTTTGGCGTCCGCACCCCTGAACAAGCGGAAGCGATCGCGGCGGTTGCCGACGGTGTCGTCGTCGGATCGGCCATTGTCGAGATCATCGCCGAACACGGCGCTAATGCGCCCGCCCCGGTTACCCGCTATATTGCCTCGCTCTCCGCCGCGATCCGCACCGCAAGGAAGATACCCGCATGACCTGGCTCAGCAATGTCCGCAACGCGCTGTCGTTCGTCGTTCCCAAAAAGGAAACGCCCGATACGCTGTGGCACAAGTGCAAGGGGTGCGGGCAGCTGATCTTCGTCAAGGAATTGGAGGATAACCTCCATGTCTGCCCAAGCTGCGCGCATCATGAGCGCATCGGGCCCAAGACGCGCTTTGGCTACACCTTTGATGGCGGCACCTACACCGCCCTGCCACAGCCGCGCGTCCAAGAAGACCCGCTGAAATTCCGCGATACCAAACGTTATGCCGATCGCATCAAGGCGGCGCGCACCGCCACCGGCGAAGGTGACGCCCTGGTTAATGCCCGTGGCAAAATCGGTGGCCGGTCGGCGATCGTCGGGGTGCAGGACTTCGCTTTCATGGGCGGATCAATGGGCCTGGCAGTTGGCGAAGCGTTTGTTGCGGGCGTTGAGGCCGCGATTGCTGATCATTGCCCCTATATCATCTTCACCGCTTCGGGCGGCGCGCGCATGCAGGAAGGTATTCTTTCGCTGATGCAAATGCCGCGCAGCACCGTGGCGATCCAGATGCTCCACGATGCCGGCCTGCCCTATATCGTCGTGCTGACTGATCCCACATCGGGCGGCGTGATGGCCGCCTATGCGATGCTGGGCGACGTGCAAATCGCCGAGCCCAAAGCGACGTTGGCCTTCACTGGCCGACGGGTGATTGAAAACACGATCCGCGAAAAGCTGCCCGATGATTTCCAGACATCCGAATATTTGCTCGCGCACGGCATGATCGACATGGTCAAACCCCGCAAGGAATTGCCCGAGACGCTCGGCAAGCTGATCGAGTTTCTGTGCGCGAAGCAGGCGGCGTAACAGCCTTCACGACAGCCCCAGTCAACCATGGCAGATAACGCCCGCTCTTCATCGCCCGAGGTGCAGGCGCAGCTTGATCGGCTATGGGCGCTGTCGCCCGGTGCCGATATCTTGGGGCTGGAGCGGATCACTGCGCTGCTCGACCGGCTTGGCAACCCGCATCGGTTACTGCCGCCTGTGCTGCATGTCGCTGGCACCAATGGCAAGGGATCGACCTGCGCCTTTCTGCGCGCCGCGATCGAGGCGGCGGGGCTGACCGCCCATGTCTATACCAGCCCGCATCTGGTGCGCTTCAACGAACGCATCCGGTTGGCGGGTCGGCTGATTGACGATGCGATGCTGGCCGCGCTGCTCGAAGAAGTGCTCAGTGCTGGCAGCGATATCGGCGCGAGCTTCTTCGAAGTCACCACCGCCGCCGCCTTCCTCGCCTTTGCCCGCACCCCCGCAGACGCTTGTATCATTGAGGTTGGGCTCGGCGGCAGGCTGGATGCGACCAATGTCATCGCAGCGCCAATCGTCACCGGCATTGCCCAGCTCGGCCTCGATCACCAAAGTTTCCTGGGCGACACGATCGAGCAAATTGCGGGAGAGAAAGCCGGGATTGCGAAGCCAGGTGCGATGCTGGTGACGATGCGCTATCCGCCATCGGTGGCGCAGCGCGTGGGCAGCGTTGCCAAATCGGCTAAGGCATCCGTCAGCGCACTTGGCACAGGCTGGCAGCTTGGGGTCGGCGACAGCGTCCGGTATGAAGACGAAAATGGCGTGATTGAAACTGGGTTGCCCCGGTTGTTCGGCCCGCATCAACCTGAAAATCTCGGCCTCGCCATCGCCATGCTGCGCCACCAGAATGTGCTGAGAATTCCCCCTGCCGCCTATCGCGCCGCTGCCGAATGGGCGGAATGGCCCGCGCGGATGCAGCGGCTCAGCCCTGGCCCGCTGCTCGCCCGACTGCCCGCCGGCAGCGAGCTTTGGCTCGACGGTGGCCATAACGCCGCCGCTGCCATCTCGGTCAGTACAGGCCTTGAAAATCGCGCGGGCAAGCGCCCGGTGCATCTCGTGCTGGGCATGCTGGTCAATAAGGATGCGCGCGGCCTGTTGCTGCCCTTTGCCAGTTATGCGCGCTCGCTTCAGGCCGTACCCGTCCCCGATCACGCGCATCATGCGCCTGACGCGCTGGTGGCGGCGGCTGAAAAACTGGGCCTGCAGGCCTCCACCGCCGCCGATATCAGCGCAGCGCTGGACGCTATCGCCGCCCGTGCTGATCCCGCCAATCCGCCGGTCGTGCTGATTCTGGGCTCGCTCTATCTGGCTGGCGGGGTGCTGGCGGCGAACGGCCAGAGACTCAGCTAGTTATTGCGATTGACTTGCAATAGCAGAACTTCGATACCCCTTATCATTGATCGGGAGATGTCGTGATGTTCGCTGCTGAAAACTTTACCCGGCCTTTGCCGCACCCGCTTCCCCTCACCCGTGATACCGAATTGTTTCTGTTCGCGGTTCGGCGGCTTGGTGCGCACGGGCTCGCCGATGCGCAGCTCGCCAATCATTTTGTCAGCGCCTTCGGATCAGGCTCTCAGCGCCCGCTGATCACGTTGCGCGTGATGATGGCCGAGATCGCAAGCGTGGCGAGCACGCCGATCATGATTGCGCCGTGCTGCTGCATGCGGATGACCGCATCGGAAGCAACGCTGATCGAGGTCATGCGGCGACTGAGCGATCAACCGCTCGCCGCCCGCGCCCTGCTCGCCGATCTGCTCGGCAACCGCTGTGTCGATGGCGTTCTGGCAACGATGGCGCTGGTCGGGTCGGCCTTTGCCGATGCCGGGCGCTGCATCAAGGGATAGCGTTACTCGTCAACTCGCCAGACGCTCGCCGTCCTTCGTGTCATCGACGCCCGCATCGCCAATCGCCTGATCGACCAACCCCTTGCGCATCATCCACCAGAACAGCAAAACGCCCGGAAAGGCGACGATCGTCGTCATCCAGTAAAAGGTGACATAGCCGAACTGTTCGACCAGCCCGCCTGCCGTCGTCGCGGTCAGCAGCCGCCCGACGACGCTGGAGGCAGCCGAAATCAGCGCATATTGCGATGCTGTATAGCGCAGATCGCACAGTGCCGCGAAATAGGCGACGACGGTAACGCCGCCGATCCCGCTGGCAATATTCTCAAAGCCGATCGCGCCTGCCAGTCCCCAGTTGGTATGCCCGGCTCCGGCCAGCACCGCAAAGCTCGCATTGGAAATCGCCATCAGGATCAGGCTCAGCAATACTGACGTCTTCATCCCCAGCCGCGCATACATCGCGCCGCCGATGAAGATTCCGATCAGATAGGCCCAGAAACCTACGCCGACATCGTAGATCGCGATTTCGTCATTGCTGAAGCCCAGATCGTTGAGCAGCAGCCGGAGGGCAATCTGACCCAATGTATCGCCGATTTTGTGGATCAGAATGAACAGCAACACGATGATCGCGCCGTTACGCTGAAAGAATTCGCTAAAAGGGCCGACGATCGACGCCACGATTTCCGCCATGCCACGTTTTTCCGCGGGCGCGCGGTGCCGCTCGGGCTCGCCCAGCACTAACCCCGTGATCATCGCCGGCAGGGCAAAGCTCGCACAAGCCAGATAGGCCCCTGCCCAGCCAATCCGCGCCGCCAGCACCAGCGCCAGCGCGCCCGCCGCGACAGAACCGATTCGCCAGCCATATTGCGTCATCCCTGATCCGACGCCGAGCTGATAGGGCTTCAACTGCTCGATCCGGTACGCGTCGATGACGATATCAAAGGTCGCCCCGGCAAAGCCGACCAGTATCGCCGCCACCACTGTTGCGCCAATATCGGTGGACGGGTTGACCAGCGCCAGATTGGCCACAGCGGCCATCACCAGCACACCAGCAAACAACAGCCACGACACACGCTGCCCTAGCCCGCCGATGATCGGCAGCCGCACGCCATCAACCGCCCACGCCCAAAGCGGCTTCAGGTTGTAAACAAGGAACCCCAGCGTGAACGCCGTGATGGTTTTCTTGTCGATGCCGTCCTGCGCCAATCGGCTGGTCAGCGTCGCGCCGATCATCGTATAAGGAAAGCCGGACGACACACCGAGGAAAAACGCGGCAAGCGGCGCCTTTTCGACATAGGGCCTGATGCCAGACAGCCAATCATCCCCCGCCGCTGTCGCCATCGCCCACTTGCTCCCCGCCAAATTCAGGCCGACACTAGCCGGAAAACGGGAGAAGGACAGCCATGAACGTGCATGCACCGCAAGGCTTGCGACCGACCGAGGGCCAGCTTGCGCTCGCCGCTATCCTCGCGCGGGGCGGGACGCGGGCGAGCACCGGAATCACCCATGTCGATGCCGCCGCCTATACCTCTGCCGATCGCCATGCGGCAGAGCAGGCGCATATCTTCGCCAAGCATCCGCTCATTATCGCCCCATCGGCGCTGCTACCGGAACCCAATATGGCGGTGCCGCATGACGGCTTTGGCAAACCGCTGCTGATCACCCGCGACAAAAGCGGCACCGCGCACGTCTTCCTGAACGTTTGTCAGCACCGGGGCACCCGGCTGGTCGAAGGGGGTGAGCCGGTTTGCACGCCGAAGCTCATCTGCCCTTATCACGCCTGGACCTATGGCCTGGACGGCACACTTACCGGCATGCCCCGGCTAGAAACCTTCCCCGGTCTCGACAAGGGCGATTTCGGGCTGAAACGATTGCCGACGGTCGAATCAGGCGGGCTGATCTGGTTCGCGTTCGACGAGGCCGCCGATTTCACCGAGGCCCACGCGCTAGGGGCAGATTTCGACGCCTTTGATCTGCCCGGTCATTATCTTTTCCGCCGCAAAACGCACCGCGTTGCAGCCAATTGGAAGCTGATCATGGATGCTTTCCTTGAAAGCTACCATGTCCAGCGGCTGCATGCGGGGACGATCGGGCCCTTCTTCAAAGACGGGGTGACGACGGGCGACCAGATCGGCCCGCACCAGCGCTCCGCCGTTGGTCGCGAAGCGGATCTGGTTGCGGCGGCGGGGAGTGATTGGCCGCAATTGCGCGCGGCGATCACTTATACCTATCAGATGTTCCCCGGCACCGTGCTGATCGTTAGCCCTGATTACATGAACCTGATGATCATGATGCCGCAATCCGAAGGCGAGGTTCTGGTCGAGGACTTCATGCTGATCCCCGAAGCGCCCGCCACAGACAAGGCACGCAACCACTGGGAACGCAGCTGGGCATTGCTCGATGGCCAGGTGTTTGCCGGCGAGGATTTCCGCGCGGCCGAGCTGGGGCAGCAGGGCCTGGCGTCGGGCGCGATCGACCGAGTCACGCTCGGCACGCTCGAAACCGGCATTCGCCATTTCCACAACGCGGTGGAGGCGCGACTGGCCTGAGGGTCAGCCGCCAATCGCCTTCAGCAATCCCTCAATCCGGTGCGCATTGGCCCCAAAATCGCCCTCGCCAACCCGCGAAACGGATCGGATATCGATGCGCGTGCCTGACTCGGTCGGCGTCAGGCGAATGACAACATCGTCCTTGAATCCCCACCAGCTGGCCGTCTCGGTCGCTTCGATCCGGCCGGCTGCCGCATCGGCAATTGCGACCGGCCAGCCGCGCGCGGTTACCGTCCGCAGCGCCTTGTCGAACACCTCGGCTGGCGGTTTGGCGACCGTCAGCGGCTTTAGCGCCGGATACCCAGCGGCCTGTTGCGCGGCCAGGGCGGGATCATACACCACGCTGTTGCTGCCCGCGCCGCGCACCGCCGGGGTGATCGCCACAAACTGCGGTGGGCTGACGGTATCGGTGGTGATGTCGTGAATGCGCGGCACGCCCCGGCCGTTGATGATGATCGCCACGAGCACGGCGAGCGCACCAATCCCTGAAATCGCACCGCCGATCGCTACCCGCCCGCCCCGGCGGCGCACCAGGGCGATCAGGCAGATAATCCCGCCAATCCCAGCCACCAGCGATCCAAGCGCAAACAGGCCAAGCCCCGCCACCCAGGGCAGCACGCCAGATTTCACCAGCGGCCCGGCCAGCAGCACCAGCACTGCCAGCGCCATCGTCACGCCCGCAATCGCGGCAGTTCTTTTCCCCGGCATTATGATTCCCCTGTATCAGATCGCTGTTTTGAACAGAGTGAAGCCAGCGGGCAAGCGCTTCGGCATTTGGCCGGCGTGAACAGCCTCAATCGCGCCGATCGCCAACAGCAAGTCGCGCTGGGTATAGGGTTTGCCCAAACAGCCATCCGCCAGCGATTTCGCCTCGACTGGGCATTCGCCGGTGGCGAACAGCACGGCAATCCCGGCCTCATGAGCAGCCCGGGCGACATCAATCCCGCTGCCGTCGCTCAGGCTGACATCGGCAAGGACCATGTCGACCGCCTGCCGCTCAATCAGGGCGACCGCATCCTCAACCCGATCTACCGTGGCGACGATTTCGAACCCTTCGTCGGTCAGGAATCGTTCATTGTCAAAAGCGATGAGCGGTTCATCCTCAACGATCATCAAGCGGAGAAATCGTCTTTTCTTGCGTTCAAACATTGCCACGCCGTCACTCCTGCCGATCGATCGACCGCCGATCCTCTATTAATAGAGCCACAACGCATATGCGCGCATTTTCTTTGCATTGAGCACGCAAATAGCCTGTATCAGCGTCCCCATGCCCCCATCCGATCCCCAGAATCCGCCTCGCGAAGGCAATCGCATCGCCAAATTGCTCGCGCGCGCTGGAATCGCTTCCCGGCGTGAGATCGAACGGATGATCACCGAAGGCCGCGTTGCCATTGACGGCAAGCCGATCGATACGCCAGCGACGATCCTGTCATCGCTGCGCGGCGTAACGGTTGACGGCAACCCGGTTCAGGCCCCCGCCCCCGCCCGGCTGTTCCTTTATCACAAGCCAAGCGGTCTGCTGGTCACCGAACGCGATCCTGCTGGTCGGCCGACCATCTATGACAAATTGCCGAGCGATCTGCCGCGGCTCGTGCCGGTCGGACGGCTCGATCTCAACACCGAAGGGCTGTTGCTGCTCACCACCGATGGGGAGCTGAAACGCCAGCTTGAGCTGCCCTCTACCGGCGTCGAACGCGCCTATCGCGCCCGCGCTTATGGCACCGTCACCCAGGCCCAGCTTGAGGACCTGATCGAGGGTGTCGAGATTGAAGGCGTGCGCTACGGATCGATCAACGCCAATCTTGAACGCCGCACGGGGGCCAATGTCTGGATTGAGATGATCCTAACGGAGGGCAAAAACCGTGAAGTACGCCGCGTGCTCGAATTTCTCGGGCTAAAGGTCTCGCGCCTGATCCGCACCCGCTATGGCCCATTCCTGCTCGGCGATCTCGCGCCCGGCGAGATTGGCGAGGTCCGCCAGCATGACGTCGTCGCTTTCCGCCGCGATCCTACCCGAACCCCGGCGCCCGACCATGCCAAGCCACCAGCATCGCGCAGCCGCGGTGATCGCACTGCCGCGCCTGCCAAGACCGATCGCCCCTATCGCGCGCCAAAGCCCGGCCCGGATGCCGCTGATCCGCGCAAGGCCCCGCGTGCCCCGGCACCAGCCGCGATCAAGCCCAAGCGATTCTATGACGCCAAAGAAAAAGGCGGTGTTACGCCGACCAAGCCCGCGCGGACGGCCGCGCGCAGCGACACCAGCGCCCGCGCGCGCCGCACCGCCACTGATCCTCGCCGTAAAGAAGGCGAACTGGTCGATCGGCCGCGCGGCCCAGCGCCCGGCGCGCGCCCCGCGAAACCGGCACGACCTGGGGCCGGCAAGCCGCGCCCATCACGGACAAGGCGCTAAACGATGCGCGTGATTGCCGGACAATGGCGCGGTCGCCCGATCGTTGCGCCCAAAGGGGAAGCCACCCGCCCCACCGCGGACCGCACCCGCGAGGCGCTGTTTTCGATGCTGATCAGCCGGATTGGCAGCTTTGAAGGGCTGGCAGTCGCTGATCTCTTCGCAGGATCGGGCGCGCTGGGGATCGAGGCCCTGTCACGCGGCGCAGCGAGCTGCCTGTTCGTCGAACAGGATCGCCCGGCGATCGACGCGCTCCGCGCCAATCTCACCAAGCTCGGCGCATCGGGCGATGTCCGCGCTATTTCGGTATTGTCGCTGGGGAGTGCGCCCGCGCCGCTCGACGTGATCATGATGGACCCGCCTTATGGATCGGGCGCAGGCGCGGTCGCGCTCGACAAGCTCGCCCGGCTCGGCTGGGTTAGCCCGGCCAGCTGGGTCAGTATTGAAACCGCCTTTAACGAACCCGTCACCGTCGCCGGGTTTCAGATCGATGCCGAACGTACGCATGGCAAGGCACGGATCACCCTGCTGCGTCAGCTGGTCGGCTGACGCCGAACCAGCATGAGCCCGCCTAGGCTCAGGCCCGCAGCGACCATCAAATACACGCCGACCAATGCCAGCCCGCCGCGTTCGGCCAGCGCCTGCGCAACAATCGGGGCAAGCGCGCCGCCAATGATTCCGCCCAGATTAAACGCCAGCGACACCCCGGTATAGCGCACCCCAGCGCCGAACAGCGACGGCAGCCAGGCGCCCAGTGGTCCATAGGCAAACCCCATCGCAAACAGCGCGAACGACAGCCATAACCAGACGATCACCAAGGAAGCTGCACCCAGCATCGGCCCCATCGTCAACCCGGCAATCACAGCGCCAGCAAAGCCCCATCGCAGCATCGTCCCCGTGCCAAAGCGATCGGCCAGCGTGCAGGACAGGATCACCCCGGCGGCGAGGAAGGGAATCGCGAGCAGTTCGACAATCAAAAAAGCCTGGCGCGAATGGCCCAAAGTCGTCGTCCCATAGCCAAGTGCAAAGGCGGTCGCGATATAGAACAACGCAAAGCACGCAATCACGCCAAAGGTGCCGGCGAGCGTGCTGCGCAAATCATGCCGCAGCAGCTGTGCAATCGGTACCTTGGGCAGCGCCCCGTGCTTTGCCGCTTCAGCAAAGGCAGGCGTCTCTGTCAGCTTCAGCCGCACCCATAGCCCAACGAATACCAAGGCTGCGCTCGCCAGAAACGGCAATCGCCAGCCCCAGGCGCGAAACTGATCGTCGCTCATCGTCAGGCCAAGGATCAGGAAAAAGCCGTTCGCGGCGATGAAACCGATCGGCGCGCCCAGCGGCGGGAACATCCCGAACCGGCCCGCCCAGCCCGGCGGTGCATTCTCCACCGCCAGCAACGATGCGCCGCCCCATTCGCCCCCCAGCCCCAACCCCTGGCCGAAACGAAGCACGCACAGGATCAGCGGCGCCGTCCAGCCAATCTGCGCATAGGTTGGCAGGAACGCGATCAGCACCGTCGATCCGCCCATCAGCAGCAATGAGGCGACCAGCGTCGATTTGCGCCCGACCCGATCGCCAAAATGGCCAAAAATCGCCGCGCCCACCGGTCGGGCGATAAAGGCCAATCCAAAGCTGGCATAAGACAGCAGCAGCTGTGCCGCCTTGTCCTCCGCCGGAAAAAACAAAGGCCCAAACACCAAGGCGGCAGCGGTCGCGTAAATATAAAAATCGTAGAACTCGATCGACGTGCCAACCAGGCTCGCCGTCAACACACGGCGCTGGGCGAAAAGTGGATTGGGGGTTCGGGCGGCCATTGCTCCGCCATAACGATCCTGGCGCGCTTGGCGAGGGCCGGCGCGTCAGGCGGCGCCCATGGCGCGAATGACGCTAAGTCCAACCCAATAAAGTCCGCCAGCGAGCGCCATCACCGCAGGCAACGTCAGTAGCCAGGCGAGCGCCATGTTCAGAATCGTCCGCATCTGCAACCCGGCCCCGCTGGCAACCGACGCCCCGGCAACGCCCGATGACAGGATGTGGGTGGTGGAAACCGGCAAGGCAAAAGCATCGGCCGCCAAAATCATCGTGGCGGCGGTCAGTTCAGCCGACGCGCCCATGCCATAAGTGAGGTGCGATTTGCCGATCTTCTCGCCAACCGTGATGACGATCCGCTTCCAACCGACCATCGTCCCCAGCCCCAGCGCAACCGCGACCGCGATCTTCACCCATAGCGGAATGAAGCGCGTGCTCGCTTCCATGCCCTTTTGAAAATCAGCGATCGTCTTGAGTTCGGGATCGGAAAATGTCGCATGGACATTCTTGCCCTTGGTCACCAGCTTGCTGGTGTCGAGCACCAGATACAGGTCATTGCGCAACCGCGATGTCGCGGCGGATGGCACATTGGCGAGTGATCCATAGCCCGATACCGTGCTGGCAATCTGGCGCGAAACCGTGTCGACCGCTGCAAAAACCACCGGATCATTGGCGGATTTCGTCTTGAGCGCGCTGGCCAGTATTTCGCGGGCGGTGCCCAGCGGCACCGTGGCTGATCCGGCATGCCCGGCAAAAACCGATGCCGCAGTGGTCGCCTGTTGAACAAAGGCCGGCGCGTTGACGTCCGGTCCGCGATTAAGCGCATAGGCGGTTGGCGCGCAGCCGATCAGGATCAGCATGATCAGGCCCATCCCCTTCTGCCCATCATTGCCGCCATGCGCGAAGGAAACGGCGGTGCAGGTGAAGATCAGCAGCGCTCTGATGCCGCGCGGCGGCGGCGCATTGCCTTCGGGCTTGGTATAAAGCTTGGGATTGCGCAGCACACGTTTCATAATCAGCAACAGCAACAACGCCGTGCCAAAGCCGATCAGCGGTGCCAGCGCCAGCCCGGTCAGCACTTCCTGCGCCTTGCCCCAATTCACCCCCGATGTTGCCCCAGCGCCTGCCGACAGGATCTGGTTGGCCAATCCAACGCCCAGAATCGATCCGATCAGCGCGTGGCTAGACGAGTTGGGCAAGCCGACAAACCACGTGGCCAAATTCCAGAGAACAGCGGCAATCAGCAGTGCGAAGATCATCGCAAATCCGGCCGCACTGCCGATATTCAAAATCAGTTCGACAGGCAGCAAGGTGACGATCGAATAGGCAACCGCCCCCGATGACAGCATCACGCCCAGGAAATTGAAAAATCCGGACCAGACCACCGCCACCGGTGCCGTCATCGAATTAGTGTAAATCACGGTTGCGACGGCATTGGCGGTATCGTGAAAGCCGTTCACGAATTCAAAGCCAAGCGCGATGATCAGCGCCACGCCCAGCAGGATGATCGTCGCCAGCGCCAGCGTCTCACCAACCTGCGCCGTTTCGCTGGCGATGCTGTATCCAGCAAAGCCAAGCCCCCCAATGATCGTCAGGATGAAGAGCAAGCGCCCGATTGGGTTTGGGGGCACATCCAGCGCAGGACGATCAAGCGAGGGCGCGCCAGATGCTGCGCCCGGCAGGGCTTCGGTGGAAAAGGAATTGCTGGCCATGAGTCTTCCGTGGCGTGCTTCTATGTCAGTCGGATGACAGTCAACGCCACCTCTGCGCGCCCTTAGCGGTGAAGCAGCCGATCGATCAACAGCCCGGGCACGAATAAGCGCATGAGTTCGGGATAATGCGGGTCGTTGCGTCAGCGACGAATTGCCGATCAGGCGTCAACGCCACCCACAATCATGACTCGCGCGCCAACACCGCCGCCATGGCCGGCATCACCGCCTGCAACGCCTTGACCGGTCGGATCATCACCCGGAAATTGGTGATCTTCCCCGCGTCGTTCCAATGAATGATGTCGACGCCGTTCACCTGAATGCCATCCAAATCGAGCGCAAATTCCAGGACGGCAGAGGTCTCGCCAATCCATTCCTCGACATAACGAAAACTCGGCGTCCCCAGCACCGCCTGGGCTGCCGACAAATATTTGATCGTGATCGCCTTGCCCAGTTGCGGGGTGTGGACGGCGGGGGATTGAAAGACGCAGTCATCGGCGATCAAATCATGCAGGCCGTGCGGATCGCGTGCCTCCATCAGCCGATGCCAGTGATCAATTGCCGCCGCCATGCTGCCCTCCCCGAATTCTCCGCATCACGCTATCAGCTTCGCCGTGCAGCACAAGCGCGCTTGCCCGATGCGTCGCCGTTCCCTACCTGTTCACCGATGAGTCTCCCCGCTGAAACCCCACAGGACCCGCCCTATATCCGCGGGCTCAATCCCCCGCAGCGCGAGGCGGTGCTGACGACTGAAGGGCCCGTGCTGGTGCTGGCGGGCGCGGGCACCGGCAAAACGGCGGCGCTCACCGCCCGGCTTGCGCACCTGCTCTGTACGCGCAAAGCCTATCCCAGCGAAATTTTGTCGGTGACCTTCACCAACAAGGCCGCGCGCGAGATGCGGCACCGCGTGCGCGGGATCGTGGGCGATGTGGTGGAGGGGATGCCGTGGCTGGGCACCTTCCACGCGATCGGCGCAAAGATGCTCCGGCGCCATGCCGAGCTGGTCGGGCTGCAATCAAACTTCACCATTCTTGATACCGATGATCAGCTGCGGCTGCTGAAGCAGCTGATCATCGCCGCCGATCTCGATGAGAAACGCTGGCCCGCCCGGCAACTGGGCGGGATGATCGATGGCTGGAAAAATAAAGGGCTGACCCCCGCCGATATCGATGCGGGCGAGAGTGAAGCCTATGCCAATGGTCGCGGTCAGGAGATGTACGCTGCCTATCAGGCGCGGCTGATCGCGCTCAATGCCTGCGATTTCGGCGACCTGCTGCTCCACATGCTGACCATTTTGAAGCGCGACCGAGAGATCCTCAGCCAGTATCAGCAGCGCTTCCGCTACATCATGGTCGACGAATATCAGGACACCAACAGCGTCCAATATCTCTGGCTCCGCCTGCTTGCGCAGGAGCGCAAGAACATCTGCTGCGTGGGCGACGATGACCAGTCAATCTATTCCTGGCGTGGCGCACAGGTGGAAAACATCCTGAAGTTCGAGAAGGATTTTCCAGGCGCTAAGGTCATCAAGCTCGAACAAAATTACCGGAGCACGCCGCACATCCTCGCCGCCGCATCGGGCGTGATCGCGAATAATTCCGGCCGTTTGGGTAAGACATTGTGGACCGACGAGTCGGAGGGCGAAAAGGTCAAGGTGCTCGGCATCTGGGATGGCCCAGAAGAAGCGCGCCGCGTCGGCGAGGAAATCGAATCAGCGCAGCGCGGCGGCAGATCGCTCGATGAAGTCGCGATACTCGTCCGCGCGCAGCACCAAACCCGCGAGTTCGAAGACCGCTTCATTGCGATCGGCATGCCCTACCGGATCGTCGGCGGCTTCCGCTTTTACGAGCGCGCCGAAATCCGCGATGCGCTGGCCTATCTGCGCGTGGTCAGCCAGCCCGCCGACGATCTCGCCTTCGAACGGATCGTCAACGTGCCCAAGCGTGGCCTTGGTGACAAGGCGGTCCAGAAAGTGCACCTCCTCGCGCGCGCGCAAGGCGTGCCGCTCACTACCGCCGCCGCCCGCATCCTCGATACCGACGAACTAACCCCACAGGCCCGCAAGTCGCTGGGGAATTTCGTGATCGACATGGCCCGCTGGCGCCAGATGGCCAGCGACTTGCCGCATCCCGAGCTCGCCCGCCAGATCCTCGACGAAAGCGGCTATACCGCCGTGCTCCAGGCGGAGAAATCGACCGAAGCGTCGGGCCGGCTTGAAAACCTTTCCGAACTCGTCCGGGCGATGGAGGAGTATGAGACGCTTGGCGCGTTCCTGGAGCATGTCAGCCTCGTCATGGACAATGAGGCGCAGGCTGAGGACGCCAAGGTCACCATCATGACGATCCATGCCGCCAAGGGGCTGGAATATGACACCGTTTTTCTGGTCGGCTGGGAAGAAGGGCTGTTCCCCTCCCAACGCGCGATCGATGAAGGTGGGCTCGCCAGCCTGGAGGAGGAACGCCGCCTGGCCTATGTCGCGATCACCCGCGCCAGGCGGCGCGCGATCATCCTCCACGCCGCCAATCGCCGCATCTACGGCCAATGGACATCAAGCATCCCCAGCCGCTTTGTCGGCGAATTGCCGCCCGCGCATATCGACACCGAGAGCAGCATGTCGGGCGGCGAAAGCCTGTGGCGGGCCAATTGGTCCGAACGGGCTGATCCCTTCGCGGACGTCGCGCGTGGCACTGGCCGCGGGCCCGGCTGGCAGCGCGCGGCGGGCGTCAACCCCGGCGGCGGCTTCACCAGCCGCACCTTTGTTCGCGAACCGTCAAGGGTTGTCGAGGCGCGCGCGAGCGCAGTCAGCATCGGCAACAAGGGCCGCGATGACGTGTCGCTCGGCCTACGGGTCTTCCATCAGAAATTCGGCTATGGTGTTATCGCAGAGATTGAAGGCAATAAGCTCGAGATCGATTTCGAGACCGCCGGGCGCAAGCGCGTAATGGATAGCTTCGTCACGGTCGGCTGAACCGCACCGTTGCTTCAACCACGATCGTCGCTCTCGCGCAGACCCTGAATCGATCCCTCAGGCGCGATCGACCATCATCAGCGTCACACCGGCATAGCGTGGCTCGACAGGATCAAACAGCTCGATCGGCACAAACGAGCGGTCAGTTAGCTTGATATCACCAAGGCCGCTCAGCCGATAAGTGCCCAGTTTCAGCTCGCGGGGCGGCTTGCCATCGCGCTCAACGGCGACTGCATCGATGTGAAGCTCGTCGTGCTTGGTGTACATGATGTGCGGTGCCAGCGTCACCAAGCCGCGATTATAGACGGCAGTCAGGCAAAGACGGCGGACGATCGCTTCAAGGATTGTCGGGACCGGGCCGGTCGGGGCGTTGTCATCGCCTTGGGATTCGGGCTGCTTCATGGGGCCTTCCTAGCACAAAATGGTGCAGTGCAACAGATGGTGATGCAGGCGCATCAAACAAGTTTTGCGGATGGGCCAATTTTCGGCCAATCGAGGCATCCTAGGCAACGGTTTTGCCGCGCTGATCGATGCCCATGAACAGAACCGGATTGCACCGCCATGACCCACCCGTTGATTGCTAAGCTCAACCTTGCTCCGCATCCCGAAGGGGGCTGGTACCGCGAGACCTTTCGCCAGCCAGCACCCGGCGGTGGTCGCGGGCTAGCGACGGCGATCCTGTTCCTCCTTGAACAGGGGCAGCGCTCGCACTGGCACCGGGTTGATGCAACCGAGCTGTGGCTTTGGCACGCTGGC
Organism: Sphingomonas sp. 28-62-20; assembly: GCF_002281505.1. Taxonomy (NCBI): domain Bacteria; kingdom Pseudomonadati; phylum Pseudomonadota; class Alphaproteobacteria; order Sphingomonadales; family Sphingomonadaceae; genus Sphingomonas; species Sphingomonas sp. 28-62-20. Next base: position 76,584 of record NZ_NCGH01000005.1, on the reverse strand, counting down.
GACCCGCTGCTGCTGAAGATCGACACGGCAACGCATGTCCTGGGCGGCGCGGCGCTGGACGGGCAGCTGCCGCAAGCGATCGTTCCCGCCAATGCGTGGCAAGCTGCTGAAACGGTGGATGGCTGGGCGCTGGTGAGCTGCGTGGTGACGCCGGCATTCGACTTTGCCGGGTTCGAACTTGCCGAACCCGGCTGGTCACCCTTGGCTTAGCGTCTCTAAAATACTGCCTTCGCCGACGCTTCCTTCATCATTGCCTGGCGCACCAGCGGCACCGGTGGGCCGCCATAGCTGAGGAACGCATCATGAAAGCCCTTCCACGCCTTGGTTCCACCCCGGCTGGCCGTCCAATCCGCGCGTAATTTGCGGATCATCAACTTGCCGAGCGTATAGTTGAGATAGGCCGGGTCATAAGTGCCACGCGCCGATTGTTGGCGCGCCGTGCCCTCATCCTGATGGCATTCAGTGACGAATAATTGCCGCGACTGCTCCTGCGTCATCGTGCCGGAATGCAGCCGGATCGCAGACAGGAAACGGCAATCGCGCAACAGCGCGTTACCAAGCTGGCCGATATGCGTTTCGGGATCGCCCTTGTTCAGCCCGGCTTCCCACATCATTTCCTCAGCATAATGCGCCCAGCCCTCGGCAAAGGCATAGCCGACGAACAATTGCCCGAACAAAGAGGGTGATCGGTTGGCGTGGAGGAACTGGACGAAATGGCCCGGCATCACTTCATGCACTGACGTGAAAAGCAGATCCTGCTTGCCGGGGACAAACCCGTCCTGCACCTCCTTGCTCCAGCTCGGATCAGGCGGCGAGATGTAATAGACTGACGGAATGCCCTTATCGAACGGCCCAGGCGGATCGATATAGGCGGAGTTTTGCCGATTATAGGGCGGGCTTTCCTCGACCAAAGCCGCTTCGGTGCCGGGAATCGACACCAGATCATGGTCGATCACGAACGCCCGCAGCATCGGGATTTGCCGCCGTGCCTCAGCCACCGGGCCGCCATCAGGCTTGTTGGCGTTCATCTTGGCCGTACACGCCTCAATCGTTGCCCCAGGCGCAAATTTGGCGCAGGCCTCGGTCAACGCCGCCTGATTGCGCTTAAGATCGGCCACGCCAATCTTTTCCAGCACGGCGAGCGGGGCATCGACACCCTCGGTCGCGGCAAGCATGCGGGAAAACCGCTCTGCCCCCAGCGCGAAATCCTGCGTTGCGGTGCTGCGCTGGCTCTCCAGCCATGTGCCAATCTCGCGCATGGACTTGGCAGCCGATAGTGCCGCGACGTCGAACTGCTGCTGCAGCGCAGGGTCCTTGACCTCGGCAAACGCCTTTTTGGCATCGCCGGCATAGAAATCGGCAAAGCCGTTGAAACCGGCCACGCCATAATTGACGAAGCTCAGCGGCATCGGGGTCTTCAGATTGGCGCGGATATTGGGCGCCTGCGCCGTCACGCTGTTGAAGAACTTGATCATCGCCTTCATCCGCGTCGGCGCATCGGCATAGGGCCGGGCGATATAGACATTGGGATCAAGCCCGCCGCCAACATAATAGGTTGGGTTGTGGTGCGGCTGATCGGCGTCCTCCAGCCAGAACAACTTGCCCTGCGCCACCTTGACCAGATAATCGCGCTCGAACCGATCCGCGTCGGAAAGTTTGGTGGCATCAAATTTGGCGGCAGCGGCGATCGTCTCTTTCAGGAAATCGCCTTGTTTCTTTAGGCCCGCAGCGCTCCAATCCGGCAATTGGCCGTCAAATTCATGCTTGCCCTGGTAAACGGCATTGGCCGGGTCCAGTTCGAACCAGCGATTGACGAAATTGTCGCGGAACTTCGTCCAGTCGCCAGCCTGTGCCATTGCCGCCATCGATCCAGCGGGCACGGTCGCCACCGGCCCGCACCCCGCCAGCGCCAACAAACTAGCTGCCCATAATATGCCGATACGCATCCACTGCTCCCATGTGAGTCGATGGACACGAAGCTGGCAGGTTGCGCCCATTCCCGCCAGCCCCAAGACCGGTCGGCGATGGGCTGGCGCCATTGAACCGGTCAAGAAAAGCTTGGCGGCGCGAAGCAAACGCTGATTGCCCCGCTGGCCAGTTGCGATCTAAAGCCACTGCAGATGACCACGCCGACCCACCCCTTTCAAATCGACAATTTCGTCTATTACTGGGCGGCCCGTTTCACCATGACGATCGCCCAGAATGCGATGATCATCGTGATCGGCTGGCAGACTTACACAATTGCGCGCGAAAGCATGGGCCCAAGCGGCGCGGCGGCGCAGCTTGGGCTGATCGGTTTACTCCAATTCCTGCCATTGTTCTTTTCCACTCCGATCACCGGCTGGGTCGCGGACCGGTTCGATCGCCGCTGGATCACCCGGGCGACGGTGACGCTGCAGATCCTGTGCGCGCTGGCGCTCGCTCTTGTGACCTATGCCGGAACAATGACCCTACCCGTTTTGTTTTCTGTCGCCGTCGCATTGGGCTTCTGCCGTGCCTTTGCAGGCCCTGCCTTTGGCGCGCTCGCGCCCAATCTGGTGCCGCGGGAAATCCTGCCAACCGCCATCGCGCTCAGTTCGATCTCGTGGCAGGTTGGCACGATCATCGGGCCAGCGCTTGGCGGGATGGCTTATGCCTGGGCTCCCTATGCGGCCTATGCCTTGGCGACGGCGCTGTTCACTGCGGCGCTGGTTTGCCTGATGCTGATCGGCCCGGTGCCGCGCACCACGATTCCTGGCAAGGCCCATCCGCTGCGGCAAATCGCCGATGGGCTGGCCTATGTTGGCCAGAACAAGCTGGTCCTGGGAACAATCACCCTCGATCTGTTCGCCGTTTTTCTGGCCGGCACCACGGCGCTGCTGCCAATCTATGCCCATGATATCTTGAAAGTCGGCCCGTTCGGCCTGAGCCTGTTGGCGTCGGCGCCGGCTGTGGGCGCATCGGTAACCGCGATCTTTTTCTCATTCCGCCCGATCAAGCACAATGTCGGCCCCAAAATGCTCTGGTCAGTGATGGTGTATGGCAGCGCGACGATCATCTTCGGGCTGTCTCAGGTGATGGCGCTCAGCCTGGCTGCGCTCGCCGTAGCGGGAGCTGCCGACATGTTCTCCGTCTATATCCGCCAATCGCTGATCCAGCTATATACGCCCGACGACAAGCGCGGTCGGGTGGGTGCGGTATCGCAGCTGACCATTTCCGCATCGAATGAACTGGGCGAAGCGGAATCCGGTTTCCTTGCTGCAGCACTCGGCCCGGTCGGCGCGGTCTTGATCGGCGGCGGCGGGGCGATTGTGGTGACGATCCTATGGACCTATTTGTTCCCCAGCATAAGACGCGCAAAAAGCTTTGATCCTGCCGCGAATACCCCCGAAGATTTGCCCAAAGAGATGGAGGCCATCGCATGAAAGCCAACTCGATCCTGGAAACGATCGGCAACACGCCGCATATCCGCGCCAGCAAATTATTCCCGGATACAGAGGTTTGGATCAAGTCCGAACGCTCCAATCCCGGTGGGTCGATCAAGGACCGGATTGCGCTGGCAATGGTCGAAGCTGCCGAGGCATCGGGCGCGCTCAAACCCGGCGGCACCATCATTGAGCCGACCAGCGGCAATACCGGCGTCGGTCTGGCGATGGTTGCGGCCGTCAAGGGCTATACGCTAATCCTGGTCATGCCTGAGAGCATGTCGATCGAGCGTCGCAGGCTGATGCTCGCTTATGGCGCGACGTTCGATCTCACCCCGCGTGAAAAGGGAATGCGCGGCGCAATTGAGCGCGCCATGGCCCTGGTTGACTCCATGCCAGGTGCCTGGATGCCGCAACAATTCGAAAATCCTGCCAATATCGATGTCCATACCCGCACCACGGCGCTTGAAATCCTGGCCGATTTCGCTGCGACTCCGATTGACGTGATCATCACCGGGGTCGGCACGGGTGGCCACATCACCGGGATTGCCGAAACGCTGAAGCAGCATTGGCCCGCGTTAAAAGTCTATGCCGTCGAACCAGCCGCATCACCCGTCATTTCCGGCGGCGCTCCAGGGCCGCATCCGATTCAGGGGATTGGCGCTGGTTTCATCCCCACCAATCTCCATACCGCATCGATCGATGGCACCATCAAGGTTGAAGCAGGGGCCGCCAAGGAGATGGCGCGCCGCGCCGCCGCGGAAGAAGGGATGTTGATCGGCATCAGCTCCGGCGCAACGCTCGCGGCGATCGCCCAAAAGCTTCCCGATCTGCCCGATACCGTCCGCGTCCTCGGCTTTAATTATGACACGGGCGAGCGCTATTTATCCGTCCCGGATTTTCTGCCCGAAGGCTAAACTGAACGTCGCATTTACCGAAAAACCCCAGTATCATGGCCGAGTCGTGGGGGCACGTTCAGGGGAATGGGAATGCGAAAGGCAATGATTTGCGTTAGCGTGATGCTAGCGATTCTGCAGCTTTGGCCGATGATTTTTGGTAATTCAGTGACGCCCGCGCAAGTGGCAGCGACGGCCGCACCAAGTGCCTTGGCGGCATCGATCGTCCCCGCCAAACGGGCGGCAGTACCCGCAAATGCCACCGTGGGAACGATCAAATTGGCAAGCCAAACGGTTAGTCAGACTGGACATATTAGCTGTTACCGTCATTATGAAATTGCCTTTGCTGCCTGCGCACCCAAAGATCGCGCCTGCCGCATGAAATCCGCAGACCAGTGGGATTTGTGCGAAGCAACGGGCTTTTGGGGCAACTAACTGGCCATCATGCTGGCCGGTCCGGGATAGGAGTCGGCGGCCGGAAGATGGGGCTGATCGAGTCGTTACGCCGCGATTTCGCTCTTTTGCCTCTCATGACGGATATGTTTCATCTTGAGACTCGGGCGTGGCGCGCATCAGGCGGCCCGCCCCCTCTCTTCGCCAGTCCTGCTGCACCGCTTCGCGGATTGATCATTCTACGCTAAGGGCCGGAACGAAATGTCGTTCGGGCCCTTTTGATGCTGATGTCACCTGCCTTTTCTCCCGCCCCAGCAGATAGTCGGGGTTCGCTAAACCAGCGCCTGTTCGGTCGTCCCGGACGGGTAATGGGCATCACGCTGGCGGTGATTGCGACATTGGCAATTGCGGTGCCGACCGCGATCATTTCATCGATCGCGCCCCCAAAGCACGCCCGCGTTTTGACGCCGGCGGTGCTCCCGGTCATCCCAAAGGCGGTGATGCCCCCGGTCGAACCCGTCAGTTTGGCGGCGATCACGCCCGATGATGCCCGCGCCATCAATGCAACGGTCCCGTTTACGGCAGCGCCGGTGCCCGCCGCCAAGCCATTTCGACTGACCGACGCGCCGCTCGGATCGCTTCGCGCGATCGATTGCTTGGCGACGGCGGTTCTGTATGAGGCTGGCGATGACCCGATCGGGCAGCGCGCTGTTGCCCAGGTTGTGCTCAATCGCGTGCGCCACCCTGCCTTTCCAAAGACGATTTGCGGCGTGGTCTTTCAGGGATCGGAACGGCGGACCGGCTGCCAATTTACTTTTGCGTGCGACGGCGCCTTAATCCGGCATAGCTGGAATGATGCCGCCTGGGACCGCGCCCGCGCTGTGGCGAGAGAGGCATTAAGCGGCAAGGTATTTGCCAAGGTCGGCTATGCCACCCATTATCACACCGATTGGGTTGTGCCCTATTGGAGCGCCAGTCTGGATAAGGTGAGCGCTGTCGGTACGCACCTGTTCTTCCGGTGGACGGGTTGGTGGGGCACGCCACCCGCATTTAATCGCCAGATTGCCAGCGAAGAACCGGCTATCGGCCAGCTTGCGCGCTTTTCACCCGTGCATTCAATCGGCCTTTATCCGTTTGCTAGTCAATTGGCGGCGACACGGGCAGAGCGCTTGGCCGCGCTCTTGGCTGCTGCCTATGCCGGGCCCGGCCCCATCGCGGGTGACGACAATGCCTTTCTAGTGACGATCGACCGAGACGCCGATCCGGAAGGCCTTCCCCGCCTTGCCGAAGCCGGCTGCGGTGACCGCCCCTATTGCAAATACATGGTCTGGGCAGAGCGCTACGCATTACCAACCGCATTGCCGCTTGATCCATCGCAAGTAGCGACGATGGCGTTCAGCTATTTGCGCGACCGGTCACGTGGCTTTGAAAAGGCGCTGTGGAATTGCGATCAATTCCCCCGCGCCGATCGCAAGCAATGCATGAAGGTTCAGACATTTGTTCCCGGTGCTCAACTGGCTGACCGGGAAAGCAAAGGGCCCGTAACGCCTAGCCCGGTTGGTGAAAAAATAACCCGCGCTTCTGCGGCAAACCCTTTGCCTGAGGCCAGCGCAATCCCGCCCCAGAAACCTGTGCCAACACCGCCGACGCCCTAACGCCGGCGGTGTCGCTGCCTATCAGGCCGCTTCGAACATTTCAGGCGACAATGCCATAATCGCTTCTGCCCCGCCCTCGATCTTGCGGCGTAGCGCGCCAGCGTCCGGCAAAATACGTTCGGCAAAATATCGCGCGGTCACCAGCTTGGCTTCAAGGAACGCCTTGTCGCCCTTGCCATCGGCCAGCGCCTTGGTCGCGGCTGTCGCCATGCGCAGCCACATCAGGCCGAGCGCGACGATCCCCATCAAATGCATATAGCTATGCGCGCCAGCACCGACATTATTTGGGTTGGCGATGCCATTTTGGACGAACCACAGAGTTGATGCCTGGAGATCGTTGGTCGCGCGCTCAAGCCGGGTCGCGAAGTCAGCCAACGAGGCATCCTGCTTTGCCACCGCGATTTCTTCGCCAAGCATCTTGAACAGCGTCTGCACCGCGCGGCCGCCATTGGTGGCAAGCTTGCGGCCGACCAGATCCATCGCCTGCACGCCATTGGTGCCTTCATAGATCATCGCGATCCGGGCATCGCGGACATATTGCTCCATGCCCCATTCGGCAATGTAGCCATGCCCGCCATAAACCTGCTGGGCATTGGTCGCGATCTCATAGCCCTTGTCGGTGCCATAGCCCTTGATGACCGGGGTCAGCAGCCCGATCAGATCATCCGCAAGCTGGCGCTCCTCCTCGGTCTGCGCGAAATGAGTGAGGTCGACTTGCAGCGCGCCCCACAGGCACAAAGCGCGCAGGCCTTCGGTCAGCGCCTTCGCATCCATCAACATCCGGCGGACATCGGGGTGAACGAACAGCGTGTCGGCCTTTTCGGTCGGCTCAGCGGCCCCCGTCAGCGCACGGCCCTGTCGGCGGTCATGCGCATATTGCACGGCATTCTGGTACGCGGTCTCGGCGACGCCCAGTCCCTGCATACCAACGCCTAACCGCGCCGCGTTCATCATGATGAACATGGCCGCCAGCCCCTTCATCTCGTCGCCGACCAGCCAGCCCGCTGCACCGTCATAGTTCATCACACAAGTCGAATTGGCGTGAATGCCCATCTTGTGCTCGATCGACCCGCACGAAACGGCGTTGCGCGCACCAAGCGTTCCATCGTCGTTGACGAGGAACTTGGGCACAACGAACAGTGAAATGCCCTTCGAACTCTCCGGCGCGCCGGGCGTCTTTGCCAGCACCAGGTGGATGATGTTCTCGGTCAGGTCATGCTCGCCCGACGAGATGAAGATCTTGGTACCGGTTATTAACCAGCTGCCATCCGCCGCTGGTTCAGCGCGCGTGCGGATCAGGCCGAGATCGGTGCCACATTGCGGCTCGGTCAGGTTCATCGTCCCGCCCCATTCGCCCGACACCATTTTGGGGACGTATTTCGCCTTCTGCTCGGGGCTGCCCTTGACGAGCAGTGAAGCAATCGCGCCGTGGGTGAGGCCGGGATACATGGCAAAGGCCATGTTGGCCGACATCATATACTCCTCAAACGCCGACGAAACGACGTGCGGCATTGCCTGGCCGCCAAATTCCTCTGGCGCGCCGAGCGTCGACCAGCCCGATTCGACAAAAGCAGCATAAGCCTCTTTGAACCCCTTTGGCGTCGTCACACTGCCATCGGGATGGCGGGTGCAGCCCTCTTGATCGCCCGATTGGTTGATCGGGAACAGCACCTCGGCAACGAACTTGCCGCCTTCCTCCAGCACCGCATCGACCACATCAGGGGTAGCGTTCTGAAAGCCCGGCAGATTGGCGTAGCGATCGAGTCCGACAACATGCTCCAGAATGAAGCGCGTATCGCGCACCGGCGGGGTGTATTTCGGCATGGTCAGTCCTTCTGGTTACGCGGCCCGATTTAAGCGAGCCCGGGTTCGATCACGGCAATGAAGTGCGTCAATTCTTCGATCGCGGCATCAATATCGTTTTTCTGGGCGGACAGCAGGGCAATCCGGTCGCGGCAACGCGCAATTGTGACCTCACGCTGCGCGCGTCGGCCATCGCCAATATCGTAAAGATCGATCATCTCGCGAATCTCGGCCAGGCTGAACCCCACCCGCTTGCCGCGCAGAATCCAGGCAAGCCGGGCGCGATCGCGCGGCGAATAGATCCGCACGGTGCCGCGGCGTTCGGGGGCGATCAGCCCTTCATCCTCATAGAAACGGAGCGCGCGCGCGGTAACGCCAAATTCAGCCGACAAATCCGAAATCGAAAAGCGATGCCGATCGGGCAACGGTTCGATTGGGGCATAGGCGGGTAAGTTCGTCATGCGCGGAAATTACTTCCCGTTTACGTGAACGTCAATCACCTGCGGCGCTCAACCGCCCGGCGTGCAGAGCAATTTGCCCTTCGGGTTACGCAGCGTCGATGCCTCGGACACCGATTCGCTCAACCGCCGGACGTCAAGCGCGGCAAAAGAGGCGCGGCGAGCGCATAATTTCTCGCAAGCCTGTGGCAGACGGCCTGGAAAGACGATTCGATCCCCTTCGAATCGGGCATCGAAATCGCAGCCCGCCGCGCCGGCAAAATTGATGTGCAATGCCTCGCCCACCCGCGTTACCGTTCCCGAACCGCTGCAGCTCTGCTGATCGCCATAATCGACAAAAGCGCCGATCCGGTAGTTAAGCTGATCAGGCACAACACAAATTCGGTCGGTATCACGGGCATAAAGCCCGGTAATATCGGTATTGGCCGGATCAGCGATGACACCGGCCGCTATCGCAGCGCTTTCCAGATCGGGCGCGGCACTTGGCCGGGGCTGGGGCGATGGCGGCTTTGACTCGCCCGAACACCCCGCAAGGCCCAGCGCCAGCAGAACGGCCAGCGCAGCCCTCATCGGATCGGCACCAGGCTATCGCCCTCAACCCGGCGATAAAAGCAGTTTGGCGCACCGGTATGGCAAGCAGGGCCGGTAGGATCTACGATCAACCAGACAGCATCCTGATCGCAATCGATTCGAATCTCACGAACTTTCAATATATTACCGCTGGTTTCGCCCTTTTTCCACAAGCTTTGGCGGCTGCGCGACCAGAACACCGCCTCTCCACTCGTACGGGTGGCGGCGAGCGCTTCGGCCGTCATATGCGCGACCATCAGCAAATCGCCAGACGACCGATCAGTCACCACCGCGGTGATGAGGCCTGCAGAATCATATTTTGGGTCCAGCACCAGGCCGGTTTCTCGCGAGTCGGTCATGGGGGTTCTTTAGCGCATCGGCGGCGCTCCCCCATATTTATCGACGAACCGTCGCGATCAATGATGACAAATGCGCGACAAACCCAATTCGCATCCCTATATGGCGGGCTCGGCGCAACCAATGGGCTAGCATGCTGACCACAAATCCATTCGAAGATGACAAGCTGCGTGAGGAATGCGGCATCTTTGGCGTCTCCGGCACCGATGGCGAAGCGGCGGCTTTGGTCGCGCTTGGTCTCCATGCTTTGCAGCATCGCGGGCAGGAAGCGGCCGGCGTCACCAGCTTTGACGGGCGTGAATTCCACACCCATCGCGCGATGGGACATGTCGCGGGCAACTTCGATCGCGACGACGTGATTCGCGCGCTCGTCGGTACGGTGGCGTGCGGGCATGTCCGTTATTCGACGACCGGCGAGACGGCATTGCGCAACATCCAGCCGCTCTATGCCGATCTGGCGAGTGGTGGCTTCGCCATTTCGCATAACGGCAATATTTCCAATGCGATGCGGCTGCGGCGCGAGCTGGTCCGGCGCGGATCGATCTTCCAATCGACCTCGGATACCGAGGTGATCATCCATCTTGTCGCGACCTCCAATTATCGCACCCTGCTCGACAAATTCATTGATGCGCTGAAGCAGGTCGAAGGGGCCTATTCGCTCATCGTCATGACGCCGGAGGGGATGATTGCCTGTCGCGATCCGCTCGGCTTCAGGCCACTGGTGATGGGTCGATTGGGCGAAGCGGTGATCTTTGCGTCCGAAACCGTCGCGCTCGATGTGGTGGGCGCGACCTTTGAACGCGCGATCGATCCCGGCGAACTGGTCATCGTCCAGGGTACCGAAGTGCGCTCGATTCGGCCGTTCCCGCCGGTCGCGGCGCGACCGTGCATCTTTGAATATGTCTATTTCTCACGCCCCGATTCGATTGCGGACGATCGCTCGGTTTATTCGGTGCGCAAGGCGATTGGCGCGCAACTGGCAATTGAAAGCCCGGTCGAGGCTGATCTGGTCATCCCGGTGCCCGATTCGGGCACGCCGGCGGCGATCGGGTACGCTCAGCAATCGGGCATCCCGTTCGAACTCGGCATCATCCGGTCGCATTATGTCGGCCGCACCTTCATTCAGCCTGGCGACAAGGTCCGCCACCTTGGCGTCAAGCTGAAGCATAACGCCAATCGCGCGCTGATTCGCGGCAAGAAAATCGTCCTCATCGACGATTCGATCGTGCGCGGCACCACCAGCCTGAAGATTGTGCAAATGATGCGCGAAGCCGGTGCCGCCGAGGTGCATATGCGCATCGCCAGTCCGCCAACCCGGCATAGCTGCTTTTACGGCGTCGATACGCCCGAACGAGCAAAACTGCTGGCGGCCCAACTCGATGTTGGCGGGATGACTGATTTCATTCATGCCGACAGCCTGGCCTTTGTCTCGATCGACGGGCTCTACAAGGCGCTTGGCCAGCCCAAGCGATCCGACACGCGCCCCAGCCATTGTGACGCCTGTTTCACTGGCGACTATCCGACGACATTGACCGACCAGGACGAATGCGAGACGGTCGATCAGTTCGCGATGCTTGCCGAACGGGTGATCTAGCCCCCTTCTCTGCCCCCTCGTCTATCAGCACCCCGCCCCGCCACATGACTTGGGGGCGACTGGAGTATCGCCGTGACCGACAAGCCCCTCGCTTCGCAAATTGCCCTGGTGACAGGCGCAAGCCGCGGCATTGGTGCAGCAACCGCCAAGGCGCTTGCGGCAGCCGGCGCGCATGTCGTGCTCACCGCGCGCACCACCGGTGGGCTCGAAGAGGTTGAGGAGGCCATTTATGCCAGCGGCGGCACGGCGACGATCGCGCCGCTAAATCTGACCGAGAATGACAGCATCGCCCGGCTTGCGACGGCCTTGGCAGGCCGATGGGAAAAGCTCGATATTTTGGTCCTCAGTGCGGCGGCCTTGGGCACGCTCAGCCCGGTGCCTGAAATTGATCCCAAGGAGCTGGCGCAGATATTGACGCTCAATGTCAGCGCACAGGTCGCCTTGCTCACCGCGTTCAACCCGATGCTGCGCAAATCAGCGCACGGCCGGGTGATCGGGCTGACCAGCTCGGTTGCCCGCGATCACCGGGCTTATTGGGGCGAATATGCTGCCTCCAAGGCAGCATTTGAGGCTATTGTCACCAGCTATGGCCAGGAAATGGTCAATATCAGCCCAATCCGCACCGCTCTGATCGATCCCGGCGCGACCCGCACGACCATGCGCGCGCGTGCCTATCCGGGCGAAAATCCGGCATCGGTCAAGGATCCAGCCGTGGTTGCCGCGCGGATCACCGCGTTGCTTGCAGAGGATTTCGAAACCGGGCATTTTGAACGAATTGAGGGCTAGCCCTCACAGTTTCTGTTAGATAGATTTGACGGCGTTGAGCGCCCTTTCACGCGCTTCTCGGTGGCCAATGCGCTTGGGCGGATAGGCTGCAGGCCGGCACCCAGCAGCTTCCGGATCATGGATCACCCCGTCGCTCAGTCTGGCCAATTCGGGCACCCAGCGACGGATGTAATCCTCAGCACCAAATTTCTCTGATTGGGAAAGCGGCGCCATGATCCGCACGAACATATTCGAATCGATGCCGGTGCCCGAAGTCCACTGCCAGTTGACGGCATTGCTGCCATAATCGGCATCGACCAGCGTATCCCAAAACCATTGCTCGCCACGCCGCCAATCGATCAACAGATGTTTGACGAGGAAAGAGGCAGCGATCATCCGAACGCGGTTATGCATCCACCCCGTTTCCCAAAGCTGGCGCATCCCGGCATCGACAATCGGATAGCCCGTGCGCCCCTGTTGCCAGGCCAGGAGATCGGCTTCTGCCGCTGGTCCTTCCCGCCAGGCCAGCGCATCAAAGGCCGGGCGCGCATTGGCGGCACCATATTCGGGGAATTGCAGGATCACATTCTGGGCATAATCGCGCCAGCCAAGCTCGCTTAAGAACGTGTCGACCGATCCCCCGGCCCCGGCAAAGCGATGCCAAAGCGTGGCGGGCGACACCTCGCCGAAATGGAGATGCGGCGAAAGCAATGAGGTGCCGACAATAGAGGGCAGATTGCGCTGCTCGGCATAGGCCGCAACGATCGGATCAAACGCCGCCAGACGCTTGAGCGCGCCCGTCTCGCCCGGAGTCCAAGCCGCCGCCATCCCCATTGCCCAATTGGGTTTGGTCGGCAGTAAATTCCACTCACGCAGATTGTCGCTTTCCGGCCATTCCGCTGGGCCAGCAATGCGCTCCGGCGTGGCGCTCGGTAGGCGTGGCGGCATTCTTGCTTGCAGCGCACGCCAAAAGGGCGTGAAAATCTTGTATTGGCCGCCACTGCCCGTCGCAATCGATCCGGGCGGGGCCAAATAATTGCCGTCATGCAGGACCAGATCAAGCCGCTTGGCCACCGCCTTCTGCGCATTGCGCCACCACGGTTCATAGTGTTGCAGCGCATGCACGCGCACGCTCCCCGTTTCCGCGGCGAGTGCGCACAGCACATCCTCGCAACGCCCGCGCCGCAGGATTAGCTGCGATCCTTGTTCCCGCAGCGCCATGTCGAGCGCCGTAAGGCTATGATGCAGCCACCAGCGTGACGCGCCGCCCATTCGCCGATGGCGCGGCGTTTCGTCATCAAGGACATAAACCGGCACAACCGGTCCCTCCGCCGCTGCGGCAATAAGTGCCGCGTGATCGGCGAGCCGCAGATCGCGGCGGAACCACAATATTGTCAGTGCGGTCATGCCTGGGTCATCCTAGGTTGGCGACGAGGCACTGGCCGCTCGGTAAACGTCGTGCCGAGCGCCAACATCGATGCGACATGGCGACGCGCAACTTCCATTGCATCAAGGCCATAGCCACCGCCAAGCGTGCTTGCCAGCGGCACAGCGCGATCGATCGCGAGCCCAGCGATGAATCGCTCGCGCTGCAAAAGCCCAGCGGCACTGAGCTTTAACCGGCCCAGTCGGTCACCCTCGAAAGGATCGACGCCTGCTTGATAGAGGATTAGATCGGGCGTGAATTGGTCGATCATTGGCACCAGCGTCTCGCTGAGTATCGCCAGATAGCCCTCATCCCCCACCCCGTCCGCCAGGCCGACATCGACGGTCGACCGTGCTTTGCGGGCCGGGAAATTCTTTTCCGCATGGATTGAATAGGTGGCGATACCGGGTCTACCCGCCGTAAGCGCCGCCGTGCCATCCCCCTGATGGACGTCGCAATCGACGATTAGCACCCGCGACACACGACCTTCGTCAATCAACCGGACAGCAACGATGGCCAGATCGTTGAACACGCAAAATCCTGCGCCGCAATCGGCTAGCGCGTGGTGGCTCCCGCCGGCATTATTGGCCGCAAATCCCCGTTGAAGGGCAAGCAAAGCGGCCAGCCACGTCCCGCCAGGTACAAGCTGCGCCCGACGGGCGACCAGCGGGGTGACGGCAAAGCCGATGCGGCGCTCCTTGTGCGGTGGCACCCGCGCCGCAACGACTTCCGCAACATAGTCCGCATCATGGACCGCCTCAATATGCGCAATTGGCATCGGTTCGGGAACATGCCAGTCGATCGCGTCGCTGCCATAGGCCAGCAGATCATGGACCAGCCCATTCTTGTTCCATTGATAGCCGCTACGCGCGGTTGCCGGGGCGACATAATCGGGGTGATGGACGACAGCGAACACGCCGCCTAGGTAGAGCCAGAAAGGCCTGCGCGCCATGGTTTCAGGAGAGATTGAATGTCCGAACACTACACCCGCCCCGATGTTGCGCAATTTCTGGCCTTTCTGAATGCCCTGCCCGGGCCCAAGACTCATGAGCTTCCCCCGGCGGCGGCACGGGCGATCTATGTCGCCAGCAAGGATGCTGCTGATCTGCCAATCGGCGAATTGGCGGTGATGCGCGACTTGACCGCGCCCGGCGCCGCCGGGCCAATCCCACTGCGCCTGTTCGACGCCCGCGCCGATCGGTCCGCTGGACCGGCATTGGTCTTTTTCCATGGCGGCGGCTTTGTGATTGGCGATCTTGACACCCATGCTGGCATTTGCGCGGAAATGGCGCGTCAGCTTGATCTGCCGGTGATCGCCGTTGATTATCGCCTCGCCCCCGAACACCCTTTCCCTGCAGCGACAGATGATTGCGAGGCCGCCGCGCGCTGGGTCGCCAGCAGCCCTGCCGAGCTTGGGCTGAGCGTCACCGGCCTGGTGCTGTCAGGCGACAGTGCCGGTGGGAACCTAACGATCGTGACCGCCATGGCGCTGCGCGATGGACCTGCGCACGTGCCAGTGATCGCCCAATTTCCAATCTATCCGACGGTCGATCGCGCCGATGCGCATGGCTCGTACGAAATGTTCGGTGAAGGTCGACTGCTCACCAAGGACGGCATGAAATGGTTTGATGAGGCCTATGCCGCCACCCCCGGTGACTGGCGCAGCGCACCGCTGCACGGCGCGCACCACGACATGCCGCCAACGCTGGTAATTACCGCTGGTCTCGATCCGTTGCGTGATCAGGGCCGTGCCTATGCAGCGGCGCTGATCGCGCAGGGCATCCCGACCGCGTACCGCGAGGCAGTTGGCAATATCCATGGTTTCGTCACGCTGCGCAAAGCCATCCCGTCGGCCCAGATCGAGGTGGATGGCGCCCTTGCCGTGCTGAAAGGCATCATCGCCGAGGCGGTAGCTGCGCAAGCATGAGCGACCTCCCCTATCGGCCCTGCGCCGGAATCATCATCGTCAATGCCGCAGGCCTGATCTTCGTTGGCCAACGGATCGATAGCACTGCCGAGGCGTGGCAATTGCCGCAGGGCGGCATTGACGATGGCGAAGACGCAGAGGCGGCAGCCTTGCGTGAACTGGGTGAAGAAACCGGGATTGCCGCCGACAAGGTCACGCTGATCGCGGTCGCGCCCGGCGAATTTTACTATGATCTGCCCGATGACCTGATCGGCAAGGTTTGGAAGGGCAAATGGCGCGGCCAGCGGCAGCGCTGGTTCCTGTACCGGTTGACCGGCGACGATAATGATATCGATATCGCGACGGCGCATCAGGAATTCAGCGCCTGGCGCTGGTCAACACGTGACGAGGTCATCGCCCTGGCAGTGCCCTTTAAGCGCAAGCTCTATCAGGATGTTTTTGCGGCGCTGGCTGACCATCTGCCTCAATAGGGCTTGGCGACCATCAGCCAGACGGCGGCAACCAGCGGCACCGTGCCGATCAGCCCCCAGATGATCCAGTTCAGGCTGTCACGCCGATAGGATTCCGGTATCTCACCGCCCTGGGCAAAAGTCTTCGCCACCTTGTGCTGCCGGATCTGGATCGGCAGCAGAATGATCAGCCAGATCATGCCGCCAATCACGAACAAAATCTGGCTCCACAACAGCCACTTCGTCCCGAACAAGTCGAGGCCAGCGATGATCGCCGCCGCATAGCCACCCGCCATCGTCAGGATGATTCCCCACAATGTCAGACTCCAATCGGTGATCGTTACCAGCCGCTGTGCAAAGCCGATGATCCGCGGATCATGCGTGCGATCGGCGAAAACCTTCCAAAAGGCGGTCGCCGTGATGTTGCCCATCAGCATGACGATACCGGTAATGTGCAGAAATTTTGCAATGTCATAGGCCATGGAGATGCTGCTTGTCCGTTACGCGACGACTGGCCGCTCCCTGCCGGGTGGCCCCAATCGCGTCAAGCAGGCGCGCCGCGCTCGATCCGTGCCATTTCCAGGATTGCAACAAACTGGCGCGCCTGTGCATCGAGGATCAGGCGGCCGACAACCGCTACGCCCGCGCCCGCCAACCCGCCCCCCCAAGCTGGTGCATAGCTGAGCAACACCTGCTGAGTCGCCAATGGCGCGACCTGCGCGACTAGGGCCCCCACCGAAAACGGGATCGAGACATAGGCGAACAAAATCGTCCGAGCGAGATAGCCTTGTCGCTCGGCATTGGTTCGTGCCAGCGCAAGCAAATCGTCAATCATCTGCGTATCGAGCTGGTCGAGCAGGGCAAATGCCCGGACAACACGCGGGCTCATCCGCATCCGTCGCAACCCATCGAACCCAGCCTGCGGGCGGGAGAACGTCCACAACATCGATGCCACAAACCGCCAGGTCGGAAACAGGCGATGAAGCGCCTCCCAATGCTGCCAAACCGGCCGTTCGGGTACAGGACCGAGCGGGGCAATGCCGATCAGGGGGTACATCAGCGACCTGTTCGCTAATTGCTGTTGCCGAGACATGTTTCACGCTTCCCCCTAGAATCAGGTACATCATGTCGCTGTCATCGAAGCGATGCAATTGGGTGGAGCAAGTCCGTTCTAGCCGCTATCAAGCGTCATGACCGCGCTGACCTCCCCCGAACACCGCCTGATTGAGGGTGCCGCCGATCAACCATTGCTGGCCCAGGTTGAGCGCTGGGCGGCCATCAACTCTGGCACACGCAACCTGAAGGGGTTGGCAGCGGTGGCGGGCGAACTGGCCGATGCGTTTTCGGTCCTGCCGGGGGAACTAACGCTGATCGACGCACCGGGGGTGGATACCGTTGGGAGCGATGGCACAATCACCGCCATCGACCACGGCCAACACCTCCATTTGTCCGTCAGGCCAGAGGCTGCCGTTCGTATTTTGCTGACGGGCCACATGGACACGGTGTTTCCCGTTGATCATCCTTTCCAGACGATCGCCCATCGCCCCGACGGGACGATCAATGGCCCCGGCGTTGCTGACATGAAAAGCGGGCTGGCGATCATGCGCGCGGCGCTGATCGCGATCGAGGCAAGCCCGATGGCAAGCCGGATCGGCTATGATGTGCTCATCAATTCGGACGAGGAGACAGGCTCGTTATCCTCCGCCCAACTGATCGAGCGGCTGGCAGGCAGCAAGATCGCCGCGCTCACCTACGAACCTGCGCTGCCCGATGGCACACTGGCGGGCGCGCGCGGCGGGACGGGCAATTTCTCAATTGTCGTTCGCGGGCGCAGTGCCCATGCCGGTCGCAATCCCGATGATGGCCGAAACGCTGTTGTTGCCGCTGCAGACATCGCGATCCAGCTCACCCGTGCGCGAAGCCCGACGCTTTCGGTCAACCCCGCGCGGATCGATGGAGGCGGGCCGAACAATGTCGTGCCTGACCTTGCCATCCTGCGCGTCAATTTTCGTCCGGCATCAAGTGATGAGATTTCGCGGGCCAAAGCGCATATTGATGCTGTCGTCGCCGACGCCGCTCGCCATCATGACGTCAATATTGTCGTCCATGGCGGCTTCAATCGGCCGCCCAAGCCAATTGATCCTGGTGCGGCCAAACTGTTTTCGCTGGTCAAGGCTGCAGGCGCAGATCTGGGGCTGGATATTGGCTGGCGCGCAACGGGCGGCGTTTGCGACGGTAACAACATCGCCGCCTGTGGCGTGCCGGTGGTCGATACGATGGGCGCACGCGGCGGCGCGATCCATTCTGCGGACGAATTTCTCCTGGTGGACAGTCTCGCCGAACGCGCTGCCTTGTCGGCGCTTGCGATTTTCAGGATTGCTGAACGGGGGCATTTGTGACCTTTCGCATTAGGGCCGCGCGCGACAGCGATCTCCAGCATTTATATGAAATGGCCAAACTGACCGGCGGGGGCTTTACCAACCTGCCACCCGACAAAACCGCGCTGACGAGCAAGCTCGAGCGCAGTCGCGACGCGTTCACGCGCGCCGATGGACCGATCACCGATGATCTCTTCGTCCTGATCCTCGAAAATGTCCAAACCGGGGAGGTACGCGGTACTTGCCAGATATTCACGCGAGTGGGGCAGAAATACCCCTTCTACAGCTACCGGATCGGGCAGCTAACCCAGCAGAGCAAAGAGCTGAACCGCACGTTCCGCGCCGATATGCTGGCACTCACCACCGATCTGGAGGGCTGCAGCGAGGTCGGCGGGTTGTTCCTCCATCCGGGCGAACGCGCGGGCGGGCTTGGGATGTTGCTGGCGCGCAGCCGCTATCTCTTTATCGCCCAGCACCGCGCGCGCTTTGCCGATCGCATATTGGCGGAGTTGCGCGGGATCATCGATGAAGCCGGTGGCTCGCCCTTTTGGGATGGGCTGGCGGGGCGGTTCTTCGGCATGAATTTCCAGGACGCTGATTATTTCAACGCGACCCATGGCCACCAGTTCATCGCCGACCTGTTCCCGAAGCACCCGATTTACGTATCGATGCTGTCGGAAACCGCGCGGGCGGCGATCGGCCTGCCGCATCCGTCCGGTCGGGCGGCAATGAGAATGCTGGAAAATGAAGGCTTTGCATTCGAAAATTACATCGACATCTTCGATGGTGGCCCGACCATGACCGCGCGCACCGACCAGGTGAAGACGATCGCCAACGCCCGCGCTGCCGCCGTTGCAGCGATCGACGACGACGGTGGTGAAGCGGCGCTGATCGCGACCGGCACGCTTGCCGATTTCCGCTGCGGCTATGGCAAGGTGCGTGAGGTGAACGGGGGTATCTCTATCGATCGCGCCTCAGCGGCGGCGCTCGCCATCGACGGCGGCGCCATGATCAGCTTCGTAAGGCGCGGATAATGCTTGTCGAAATCAATTTTGATGGCCTGATTGGCCCCAGCCATAATTATGCCGGGCTCAGCCACGGCAATCTCGCCGCGACCAGCAACGCCGGCAAGACGTCCCGCCCCCGCGAGGCGGCGCTGCAGGGCATCGCCAAGATGCGTGCAAACCTAGCACTGGGCCTAAACCAGGGCATTTTGCTGCCGCATGCCCGCCCAGATCACGCCTGGCTTGCTGCATTGTCGACCGACTATGCGACGGCAACGCCGGCCCTGAAAGCACAGGCCCTATCCGCATCGGCAATGTGGGCCGCCAATGCCGCCACCGTTTCTCCTGCGCCCGATAGCCAGGACGGGCGCTGCCATCTAAGCGTCGCCAATCTGGTAACGATGCCGCATCGCAGCCATGAATGGCCGGGCACGCTTGCCCAGTTGCGGCTTGCCTTTGCCAACCCGGCATTTGCCGTCCATGACCCGGTACCCGCTCCGTTTGGTGACGAGGGCGCCGCCAACCATATGCGCATGGCGAACGGGCATGCGTCGCCGGGGATTGAGGTTTTCGTTTATGGCACGGCAGGCGGTGGGTTCCCTGCTCGCCAGCGCCGCGAAGCCAGCGAAGCCGTCGCCCGCGCTCACCGCCTTGACCCGGCCCGAACCTTGTTCGTCGAACAATCCGAAACCGCGATTGCGGCCGGGGCATTCCACAATGATGTCGTTGCCGTCGCCAATGGTCCGGTATTGTTCGCGCATGAACTGGCCTTTGCCGATCGCGAACGATTCTACGCCGATCTCACCGATCGATTGCCCGAGGCGCAGATTATCGAAGTGCCGGCCGCCGCCGTCAGCCTGGCCGATGCAATCTCATCCTATTTGTTCAACGCCCAATTGGTAACCTTGCCGGACGGCGACATGGCGCTGATCCTGCCCGAAGAAGCACGCAGCAACGCCCGCGTCTGGGGCTGGTTGCAGCTGATGATTGCGGGCAATGGCCCAATCCGTCAGCTCAAGGTTGTCGATGTCCGCGAATCAATGGCCAATGGCGGGGGCCCCGCCTGCCTAAGGCTGCGGGTCGTGGCCGATCCGGCGACGGTCGACCCACGCTTTTTGGTCAATGATCAACGGCTCGATCAGCTTGCGGCTGTCATCGAGCGTCATTGGCCGGAAACGATAGACCCCAACGAGATCGGCAACCCCGCGCTGATCGCTGATATCGAAAATGCCCGGATCGCCCTGCTCGATGCCGTCGGCATTGTCGGGTTAATTGACAGTTTACCATCTTCGTAAAGCTGGAATCGCGCATTTCCCGGAATGGCCCGCTATTTGCTTAATCTAAGCCATGCTGCACAAGATCGCCCGCCTGTTTGTGATCAAGACCAAGTTCGAGGCATTTCTCGTCATTTATGGGCTTGGCACAGGGGCAATCGAACGGGGGCTCCATTATGTGCAGCAATATCCCGGCTATGGCGGCTGGCTGTTATTTTCCGTCTGCCCGATCGCCGTGTTCATGGCGGGCGCCCGCATTCTTGATTCAATCGAGCGGCAACAGGCGGATTGAAGCAACTTTTGCGGTGCCAACGATAACTTCGTGGCAGTTGTCCGACAGCAGGCTATCTCAGCGCCCATGAACGCCCCGCTTACCCATTTGCAACGGCTTGAGGCCGAAAGCATTCACATCATGCGCGAAGTCGTCGCTGAGGCGGACAAGCCAGTGATGCTCTATTCGGTCGGCAAGGATTCAGCTGTGATGCTGCACCTTGCCCGCAAAGCGTTTTTCCCCGCCCCGCCGCCCTTCCCTTTGCTGCATGTCGACACGACCTGGAAATTCCGCGCCATGTATGACCTGCGCGAAAAGGCCGCTGCGGACGCAGGGATGCACCTGATCGTCCACCAGAACCCGGAAGCGCTCACCCAGGGCATCAACCCGTTCGATCATGGCAGCCGCCACACTGATATGTGGAAAACCGAAGGGTTAAAGCAGGCGCTGGCGCTCCACGGTTTCGACGCGGCCTTTGGTGGTGCGCGGCGCGATGAGGAAAAGAGCCGTGCCAAGGAACGCATCTTCAGCTTCCGCTCTGCGCATCAGCGCTGGGACCCCAAAAGCCAGCGGCCCGAACTCTGGCAGCTCTATAATGCGCGCAAGAACAAGGGGGAGAGCATGCGCGTCTTCCCGATCTCCAACTGGACCGAACTCGACATCTGGCAATATATCCAGCTGGAAAACATCGAAATCGTCCCGCTCTATTTCAGCGCCCCCCGGCCGACCTATATTCATGATGGCCAGTTGTTCATGGCCGACGATGTCGACCGGATGGAGCGCGTCCTTGGTCGCAAGATCGATATTGAGGAACGCTGGGTACGCTTCCGCACATTGGGGTGCTTCCCCTTGAGCGGAGCGGTTGAAAGCCGCGCGACGACGCTGTCCGATGTGATCCAGGAAATGCTGCTGACCACCACCTCCGAACGCCAGGGCCGCGTGATCGATCACGATCAAGCCGCGAGCATGGAGAAGAAGAAGCAGGAGGGGTATTTCTGATGGCCCCCGCTCCCGCTTATGCCACCGAATTGCTGATCGCTGAGGATATCGACGCCTATCTGCGGCTGCACCAGCATAAATCGCTGCTGCGCTTCATCACTTGCGGTTCGGTCGATGACGGAAAGTCCACGTTGATCGGGCGTTTGCTGTACGATTCTAAGATGATCTTTGAGGATCAGCTTGCTGCGCTGGAAGCCGATAGCAAGCGGGTTGGCACCCAGGGGCAGGAGATTGATTTCGCCCTGCTCGTCGATGGCCTCGCCGCCGAGCGTGAACAGGGCATCACCATCGACGTTGCTTATCGCTTTTTCACAACCGAAAAGCGCAAATTCATCGTCGCCGATACACCGGGCCATGAACAATATACCCGCAACATGGTCACGGGCGCATCGACCGCTGACCTGGCAGTCATCCTGATCGATGCGCGAAAAGGCGTGCTGACTCAGACTCGGCGGCACAGCTACCTCGCCAAGCTGATCGGCATCCGCCACATCGTGCTGGCGGTGAACAAGATGGATCTGGTCGGCTATGATCAGGGCGTGTTTGATACGATCGTCGCAGAATATCGGGCATTCGCTGCGTCGATCGGGATAGAGGCCTTTACCGCCCTTCCGATTTCAGGATTTCGCGGCGACAACGTAGCGACGCGTTCAGAAGCCATGGACTGGTTCACCGGCCCCACGCTGATCGAGCACCTCGAAAGCGTCGATGTCGCCAGTGATGCGGCCCAGGCCGGGCCGTTTCGCATGCCGGTGCAATGGGTTAACCGCCCCAATCTCGATTTTCGGGGTTTTGCCGGGCAGATCGCTGCGGGCATTGTCCATCCAGGCGATCCAGTTCGCGTTCTTCCATCGGGTCGGGTCACGCATATCGACCGAATCGTGACGATGGACGGCGATCTTCAACAGGCGGTGGCCGGCCAGTCGGTCACGCTGACATTGAGCGATGAGGTCGATTGTTCGCGCGGCGATGTGATCGCCATTGCCGATTCGCCCCCCGAAGCCGCCGACCAGTTTTCCGCCACGATCGTTTGGATGGATGAAGCGCCGTTGCTGCCGGGTCGCGGCTATATCCTGAAGCTTGGCACGCAAACGGCTGGGGTGACGGTTCAGGCGCCCGACCATGTCGTTGATATCAACACCCTGGCCAAATTGTCAGCGCGCAGCCTTGGCCTCAACGATATTGGTGTCGCCGACATCCATACCGACCGCCCGATCGTTTTCGGGCCCTATGCCTCAGGCGCCGCGCTTGGGGGGTTTATCATCATCGATCGCGCGACCAACGCCACCGTCGCGACGGGCATGATCCGCCACGCGTTGCGGCGTTCAAAAAATGTCCATTGGCAAACAATCGAGATCGGTCGCGAGGCGCATGCCGCGCAAATGGGGCAGCAGCCGCGCGTGCTGTGGTTCACGGGGCTGTCGGGATCGGGCAAATCGACGATTGCCAATCTGGTCGAACAAAGGCTCCATGCGCTCGGCAAGCACACTTTCCTGCTTGATGGCGACAATGTCCGGCATGGACTCAACAAGGATTTGGGCTTTAGCGATGCCGACCGGATTGAAAATATCCGGCGCGTTGGCGAAGTGGCAAAGCTGATGACCGATGCCGGGCTGATTGTGCTGACCGCGTTTATCTCGCCTTTCCGCGCCGAACGCGACATGGTGCGCGGCATGCTGTCCTCCGACCAATTCGTCGAGATTTTCGTCGACACCCCGATCGAGCTCGCCGAAGCACGCGACGTCAAAGGCCTCTACAAGCGCGCCCGTGCTGGCGAAATCCCAAGCTTTACCGGCATTTCCAGTCCCTATGAACCGCCCGAATCCCCGGACATCTGGATCGACACCACCAACGAAAGTCCCGAAGCAGCAGCGCAGCGTATCGTCGAGCATGTCGTGGGAATCTGGAGTTACGACCTGTGAGCGACGCGGCCCTCGCCCGGTCAATTGCCGATGAAGCGGGCGCCTTGCTGCGCGACATTCGCGCCACGGCGACCTGTTCCGATCGCGAATTGGGGCAGCGCGGTGATCGGGAGGCGAACCTGTTGATCATCGATCGGCTGCGCGCCGCCCGACCGGACGACTTTATCCTTTCCGAAGAATCGCTTGATGATCGTGCACGCTGCGCGGCGCGGCGGGTGTGGATCATCGATCCGCTTGACGGAACGCGCGAATATTCGGAACGGTTGAATGACTGGGCCGTGCATATCGGCCTGGCGATAGATGGCGTACCAGCAAGCGGTGCCGTCGCCCTGCCCGCCTGTGGCCGCACTTTTGCCACCGACGATACCGCCCCACTGCCGGCGCTGCCACCAGGGCGTCCACGCATGGTCGTCAGCCGGACTCGGGCCCCCGTAATCGCCACTTTAGTCGCCGAAGCGATCGGTGCCAATCTGGTGCCAATGGGATCAGCCGGGGCAAAGGCAATGGCGGTGGTGGCCGGTGACGCCGAAATCTATCTTCACGATGGCGGCCAATATGAATGGGACAATTGCGCACCGGCGGCGGTGGCGATGGCCGCCGGATTCCATGCCTCGCGAATTGATGGTAGCCCGCTGGTTTATAACTGCATTGATCCGTTGCTGCCCGATCTACTGATCTGCCGGCCGGAATGGGCGGCCCCTGTGCTCGCTGCCATTGCCCGGCTCCGTCCCGCTCAGGGACCAGAGCAACCGCAACAAAGCTGATTGTTTCATGGTATAGACCGCATTATCGCCTTTGGTTGGCGCAAGGCGACGCCAGGGGCTCAGGAGACTTATTGTGCGGCTATCTCGCGGGCTTTTTATGGTGCTCGCCGCTCAGGCTTTGTTGGTCACAGCGATCCCGTCGGTCGCGCTGATCGTCGGCCTGAATTTCGTATTTGATCGCTTTCAGACGCTGTCGAGCAGCCTGGGCGCAGCGGTTGCCCGCACGGTGTTCCTGCGCGAACAGCTGATCGTGATTGGCGCGGTGCTCGGCGTGATGCTGCTGCTGATGCTGATTTTCAGCAGCATGATCGCCAATCGTATCGGTCGGCCTCAAAAAAACCTGCTTGATGCCAGCAACGCGGTTGCCGAGGGTAATTTCGCGGCCGAATTCGAAGAAATCGGCCCGCAGGAAACCGTTGTGACGATGCGCAATCTGCGCCGGATCGCCCGCTCGTTCGATCGCCTCGAAACCGCGCGCCGCACCTGGCTGGTCGCGATTGCAGAAGAATTGCGCAAACCCGTCGCCACGCTCGGCGATCAACTGCGCGCCGCGCGGGAAAGCGACAATGTTATCCAGGCTGAATCGTTCGAGAATATCGATGATAATGTTCAGCGGCTGATCGAAATTACCGAGGATCTTCAAGCCGTTGCCCTCGCCGATCTGGGGCGTCTGCCCGTCAATTTCGCACAGGTCGATCCCTGCGCGCTGATCCATAATGCGATCTGGACCAACAAGCGCCGTGCCGAGCGGGCCAAGGTAACGCTTGAGCCCGGCAAACTCCCAGCCACCACCGTGCTGGTAAAATGGGATGGGACGCGGATCGAACAGCTGTTCACCGCGCTGATCGAAAACAGCCTGCGCTATACGCCGCCGGGCGGGCGTATCCAGCTGGGCCTGGAGCAAAGCCGTGGCGCATGGCGACTGATTATTGATGACAGCGCGCCCGGGATTGACGTCGATCTTGCCCAGCGGCTGTTCGAACCCTTTTACCGCGCCACCGTCCTCCCTGGCGAATCAGTCACCAGCTCCGGGCTTGGTCTGGCAACGGCGCAGGCGATCGTCGAAGCGCATCATGGCCGCATCGATGCTGGCGCATCGCCGCTCGGCGGGGTGCGGGTGATGGTGATCCTACCAGCCACCACGCCAACCGCCTGATCGTTTAACTGCGGCGATCGGCACCCCAGACTTCCAGATTCCCGAGTCGCTCAACCGGACGGTGCGTCTGAAGTGTTGCCACCGCTTCAAGCCCGATGTTCGCCAGGATGTCAGTCAATGGCTCGCCCGCAGCAGCGATTGCTGTCTGCACGCGTTCGAGAAGGTAGAAGCGGTACGGCATCACCATTGTTTCGATCCGCATCCCGCGCCAATCGAAGCTCGCTCTGCCAATCATCCGCGTACCGGGATCGGGCAACCCGTTGGTGCCGGTCTGAAGATCAGGATGGCGATCGATCCAGTCATTGGCGAAATCGACATGCGCGGCGAGTTCCGGCAGATAGTCCTCCGCAATGAAGCGCAGCAGCGCGATCAGCGTTTCGGGGACGCCGTCATCCGCGATCAATGCTTCGGTGGGACAAAGCCCATCGAGCAAGGCTTGTTGCGCATTCATCCGCTCGGTCCAGCGCCAGACATGGAAAAAGCGCGTCTTCATGATCTGCGCCGGATAGGGATCACGCGCGAGATGGGCGTAGAGCGGGCCAATCAGGCCATAATCGCCAATCGTCGGCCGCCCGCCGAGCAGATAAGAATGGCCCGACAGATGCGCATCGAACAGCGCGAGAAACGCTTCATAGCTGGTTTCGATAACGGGGATGGTCTCGTCGGAGACACCAAAGCCCTGTTTCGCCTTGCGCATCCGGCCACTAGCGGCACCGAAAACGGCCTCGGCGACATCACCTGTTGCCCCGGGCATCAGTGCAGCCACGAAATCTGTCTTTAGAAAATCACGATTCTCGGCATCAAAATCCCAGCGATAATGCATCGCCGGGCGCAACAGCCCTTCGCCACCAAATAATTCAAACAGCAGCGATATCGCACGATGGACGGGCGTTTCGGGATAAGCACTGCGCCGCGCCAGTCCGGCCGCCTCAACATGGTCGATGATTGCCGCGCCGTCCTGAATAATCTCGCCGGTCGGGGTTTCCAGCACCGGGATGATCCAGCGACCAATCGCCTTGGTAATATCCGGCCAGGCCGCAGCGGCGGGGATATCTTCTTCGAAATCGATCCGCTGCTTGATCAGATAGGACCGTGCCTTGGCCGTATAAAGCGAACCGGGCATGCCATAGAGGCGGTAATCGGTCATCCAAACACCCTCTCAGCCGGGCGCAAGCCGCCCATGCCGGGCAACGCTTGGCCCAAAGCGGGTGATGATTTCAAATGATTTGCAGCAAGTGCACCGAAAAGGTGCCGATCACGGCCTTAAGCAGCCGCCTTGCGCTGCTTGGCTAGTTTTTTGAGCACCATTTCGCGCTTCAACCGCGACAGATGATCGATGAAGATGATCCCTTCCAGATGGTCCATCTCATGCTGGATGCAGGTGGCAAGCAGCCCTTCGAGCTGCTGGTCATGCGCGTTGCCGTCACGGTCGAGCCAGCGCACGCGGCAGCTGGCCGGGCGTTCCACTTCGGCATATTGATCGGGAACCGACAGGCAGCCCTCATTGTAGATGTTGAATGCGTCACCAGCGGCGACAATCTCGGGATTGATGAAGACCTGCGGATCGCGCACCGCTTTGCCGTCTTCGCCTTCCTCCTGAAGATCGATAACCAGCACGCGCTTCGGCACGCCGATCTGAATGGCGGCCAGGCCGATCCCGCGTGAGGCGTACATTGTATCGAACATATCGTCGATCAGCGCCCGCACCTGATCATCCACGACCTCAACAGGCGTGGAAATGGTCCGCAGGCGCGGGTCTGGAATCTCGACGATTTTGTGGACGGTCATGATGGTCAGCTAAGAAACGAGCAGGCAATCGTCAAGATGGCGTTATTGCTGAGCCGAGCGGGCTTAACCGAGCGGGCTTAGCCGACCGGCCGCCGCGCCCGCAGTGCCTGGGCCAACGTACCCTCATCGAGATAATCGAGCTCGCCACCCACCGGCAGCCCATGCGCGAGTTGCGTCACCCGCACCGGAAACTGTTCAATCCGCTCGGCAATGTAGTGCGCGGTGGTCTGTCCCTCCAGCGTCGCGTTCATCGCCAACACCACCTCATCTATCCCGCCCGCCGCAATCCGCCGCACCAGCTGGTCGATCGACAGATCCTCTGGCCGCACGCCATCAAGCGCGGAGAGCTTGCCGCCAAGAATATGGAAACGCCCCGGAAACAGCCGTGACCGATCGAGCGCCCAGAGGTCAGCGACTTCCTCAACAACACAAAGTAGTCGCTGGTCCCGGCGCGGGTCGGCACAGATACCACACGGATTGGTGGTATCGACATTGCCACAGGTGTCGCATGCCGTCAGCCGATCCCCCACCGCATCCAGCGCGGCGCGCAGCGGATCAAGCGCGGTTTCGCGTTTTTTGAGCAAGTGGAGCACCGCTCGGCGCGCCGATCGCGGACCGAGACCGGGCAGTCGGGCAAGCGCCTGGGTGAGCGCATCGATTTCAGGAGAAGCCATCCGCGACAGATAAGGGGTTGCAACCCGCAATGCCAAGCGGCGAAGGAGGGGGCATGCAGCCAAATCGCCTCCGCATAATTTTTATGGGCACCCCCGCCTTCTCGGTCCCGGTGCTCCAGGCGCTGGTCGATGCCGGTCATGACGTCGTCGCCAGCTATAGCCAGCCGCCACGGCCTGCCGGGCGTGGCAAGGCATTGATGCCCTCACCGGTACAGGCCAGGGCTGAACAATTGGGGATTGCCGTCAGGACACAGCTGAGCCTGCGGGTCAGCGACGCCCAGGCCGAGTTCGCCGCGTTTGGGGCTGATATCGCGGTGGTTGCTGCTTATGGGCTGATTTTGCCGCCGTCGGTACTTGCTGCCCCCCGGCTTGGCTGCCTCAACGTTCATGCCTCATTGCTGCCGCGCTGGCGTGGGGCAGCGCCGATCCAGCGCGCGATCCTGGCTGGTGATGCCGAAACAGGGGTGTGCATCATGCAGATGGAGGCCGGGCTCGATACCGGGCCGGTCCTGCACCGCGCGGCAACACCGATCGACGGCAAAACGGCTGGTGCGCTGACCGATGAACTCAGTGCCATGGGCGCCAGGCTGATGACGACAGTGCTCGCCGACATTGCCGCTTTTCCGCCCGCTCCCCAGCCCGATGACGGCATGACCTATGCCCCCAAGATCGACAAGGCCGAGGCACGGATCGACTGGACCCGCAGCGCCGATGAAATTGAACGGCTGATCCGCGCGTTCAATCCCGTCCCCGGCGCATTCTTTGAACATGGCGGCGAACGCTTCCGTATCCATGCGGCCATGATTGGCGCGGGCAGCGGATTGACTGGTCAGGTGATAGGCGACGCGCTGGAAATTGCCTGTGGCTCGGGCGTGGTGATCCCAACCCAGATTCAGCGCGCTGGTCGTGGCGTCATGCCGACATCCGAATTGCTGCGCGGTTTCCCGATTCCGGCCGGTACCCAGCTTTGACGCGCTTTGCCCTGACGATTGAATTTGACGGTCGCCCCTTCATGGGATGGCAGCGCCAGCCGCACGGTCCCAGCGTGCAGCAAGCGATTGAGGAAGCGATTGCCCGAATCGTGCCGGAACAACCCGCTGTCTATGCCGCCGGCCGCACCGATGCCGGGGTGCATGCCTATGGGATGCGCGCGCATGTCGATATCGCCCGCGCGATAACGCCGTTTCGGCTGATGGAGGCGCTCAACGCATTGCTCCGCCCCGCCCCCGTTGCCATCCTGTCTTGCGAAATCGCCCCAGATGACTGGCATGCGCGCTTTTCCTGCGTGGCGCGGCATTATGAATATCGCATCATCAACCGCCGCGCCCCGCTGACGGTCGAACGCGGCCTGGCATGGCGTGTCCCCGCGCTGCTCGATTCGCAGGCCATGGCAGCGGGCGCCGCCCGGCTGATCGGACGCCATGATTTCACGACTTTTCGTTCGGCCCATTGCCAGGCAGACAGCCCGCTCCGCACGCTCGACCGGCTAGAGGTAACGCGCGAAGGCGATGTGATCCGGATTGCGGCCTCAGCGCGCTCATTCCTGCATCATCAGGTCCGCTCGATGGTCGGCTGCCTGGCGCTGGTCGGCGAAGGGAAATGGCAGCCTGACGACATGGCGGCGGCGCTCGACGCGCGCGACCGCGCCGCGCTTGGCCTGAATGCGCCGCCCGACGGCTTGTTTTTCGTGCGCGCCGATTACCGATAGAGCGTGATGACGTTAGGTCGCTTCAACCTCATAGCCGTTCGGGCTGAGCGAAGTCGAAGCCCACGCGCTTCGCTTGCCCTTCGACTTCGCTCAGGGCGAACGGGGTTTGGGTTGGTCCAATCCAGAGTGCTAGGCTTTTACCCCCGGTGGCTGAATTTCGCCGCGAGTTCGATATGGGTCGACCAGCGAAATTGCCCGACAGGTTGGATCCAATCGAGCTGATACCCGCCATCACAGATTGTCTTTGCATCGCGCGCAAAAGTACTGGGATTACACGAAACATAGGCAAGCACCGGTGATTTGCTCGCCGCCAACCCGTCGGCCTGTTCCTTTGCTCCGGCCCGCGGCGGATCGATCACGATGGCGTCAAAGCGGTCTAGTTCGGCGGGGGGCAGCGGTCGCCGATAAAGGTCGCGGTGATCGGCGAAGACCGGCAATTGGGCGCGGGCGCCGGCAGCCTTCAGCGCGAACAGCGCATCACGCCCAGCCTCTGCGGCATAGACTTTAGCGGCAGGCGCCAGCGCGAAGGTAAAGGTACCTAGGCCGGCAAACAAATCCGCCACTGTCTTTGCCGCCCCGACCGCTTCCCGGACGGCGGCGACCAACGCCGCCTCACCCTCTGGCGTTGCCTGCAGAAATGCCGCTGTCGGGAAGGGCACTGGCACACCGCCAAGCGTGATGGTCGCGCCAAGCGGTTCCCAACGCGTCTCAGGACCAAGGCCATTGTCGATCGCAATCCGGGCAATGCCATGCGCGCCGCCAAAAGCGGAAATCGCCTCGGCTGCATCTAGCCCTTCGGCAGCAACCCCGGTGATCAGCATATCGACGCCCTGATCGACGATGGTCAGCTGAATTTCCACCCGGCGCTTTGCCGTCATCAATCGGGCGAGCAGCACCCGCATGGGTTTCAGCAACTCGAACAGCACCGGATCCAGGATCCAGCATGATTTCAGATCGACCAGATCATGGCTGCCCGCCTGGCTGAAACCCAAAATCACCTGGTTGCCTTTGCGCTCGGCATGAAAGCTCGCGCGGCGGCGGCTGTGCGACGGGGACAGCAAGGGCGCGCGGATCTGGGTCGTCAGCCCCTGAGAGGCGAGCGCCCCTGCGATCCGATCGACGATGAACTGCGCATAGCTCTCGTCGTCGAGATGCTGGAGCTGGCACCCGCCACAGCGCGGAAAATGCTGGCAGGGCGGTGGCTGGTGATGTGGGCCGGGTAGCACTTGGCCATCGCTGGTCAGCGTATCGCCCGGCGCTGCGAGTGCCACATGGCGGCCATCTGCCGTCACCCCCTCGCCCCGCCCGGCGACGCGCACGATGATGTTTTGATCTGTCATACCCCTCCCCTGACGGCGCTGAGCGCAAAAGCAAGGTCATCGGCAATGAAAGCACCCGCGCAGCGGCGGGCGGCGGCGGCATGCAGCCAGACCCCGGCAGCGGCGGCGTCGATCGGCGGCAGGCCCGACGCCAGCATCGCCGCAATCGCACCAGCGAGCACATCGCCGGTGCCTGCCGTCGACAGCCAGCTGCTGCCCGGTTCGGCGACGATCACTCGGCCCTTTGGATCGGCAATGACGGTATCTGCACCCTTGAACACCACCACCGCGCCGCTGCGCCGCGCCGCATCCCCGGTCCGGTCGATCTTGCTGCCAACCCCTGGGCCAAACAAAGCGGCGAATTCACCGGCATGTGGCGTCAGGACCATCGGCACGCGGCGTGTGGCAAGCTGATCAACGCTCACCAGATGCAGCGCATCGCCATCGATGAGCAATTTATGGGCAGTGGATAGCGCATCCGCCAGTTTTGCCCGGGCAACCTCGTCGCGCCCAAGCCCGGGCCCAATCACCAAAGCGCCGATCCTGGGTTCGGCCAGCGTTGTCGCGCTGAGCGGCCGATGGACCAGCGCGTGCGGCCCGCCGCCCTCTCCACCCAGCACAGTGACATAGCCCGCGCCGCTGCGCAGGGCGGCAATGGCGGCAAGCAGTCCCGCACCTGCCATCGCCCCGCTGATCACCGCGACCATCCCGCGCGAAAATTTGTGCGCCGCAGGTGGCGGTGGGCCGAGCACCGGCGGTGCCAGGACCGTCGTCGTTCCCGGCAGGTCCAGGCCTAGATCAACCACATCAATCATCCCGCACAAGCTGGCCGATGGCTGGAGCAGATGGCTCAGCTTCACAGCGCCAAGTGCGACGGTGCGATCAAAGGCTGGCACCGCGCCCAGCAGCATGCCGTCATCGCTGGCAACACCACTGGGCAAATCGACCGCAATCGAGATTTCTGCTGCGGCGACGAGCCGGACCAGCGCCGCCGCAATCGCAGGATCAATTGCCCGCGTCAGTCCCGTCCCAAACAGACAATCGACCAACACCGGCGCGGGCGCAGCGTCAGCCAACGCCTCAACCGGGCCATGCCAGGCGGCACGCGCGCGGATCGCCGCATCGGTACGCGGCGCTGCAATGGCGGCAACCCGCACCGACAGCCCAGC
Source organism: Sphingomonas sp. 28-62-20 (assembly GCF_002281505.1). Taxonomy (NCBI): domain Bacteria; kingdom Pseudomonadati; phylum Pseudomonadota; class Alphaproteobacteria; order Sphingomonadales; family Sphingomonadaceae; genus Sphingomonas; species Sphingomonas sp. 28-62-20. The sequence goes on along the minus strand of NZ_NCGH01000005.1, from coordinate 44,461 downwards.
CTCGGCCAACCGACACGCAGCGACATAACCATCGCCGCCGTTGTTGCCGGGACCACAAATGACCAAAACGCGCCGACCGTTCGCCTGCTGGGCGACGATATCCGCGACCCCAGCCCCGGCCTGCGCCATCAGATCATCAACGCTGCGGCCTGCCGCGATTGCCTGATCCTCGACGGCGCGCATTTCGGTCGCCGTGACGATCGGCAAACCGGCAATCAGCGTCATGGTGCGGGTGGCGTTGGTCGGCCAATCGTCGCAGGCAAACGATAACGATCGCCGCCCAGGGCCACTTCAATCTGGTCTTTGCCCAACACCGTCACGTGCGCCGCCTCCGCGCCGTCGGCGGCGATCACGCCGCGCCCGTCCGTCGTCACGCGGAAACGATGAAAACCGCCATCGGGATGCCGAATCGTCAATAACAGTCCCTGATCATCCGTCTCCCGCTCAACCGTGCAGGTCGCGGCAAAAACATCGCTCCCCCGCCGCGCGCAGACGATATGCGCGGGATTGTGATCAACGATCGCTTTGGGCGCGGTCGTACTGGTTGTCACCGGCGCAGAAATTGGTGTCGTCCCGTCGCAGCTGGCAAGCATCGGGACGGTCAGGCCGAACAAGAACTGGTAACGGCGGATCATCGCTCGACGCTAGGCGGACTGAATCGCTTGAGCAATGCCCGACAGAACCGGCGCAATCACGCCAGCCCAGTGGTCGACGCCGGACGGGTGATCAATCAACTCATTGCGCAGTTCAATCGCAAAGCTGGCAATGCCATTCCCCTCGCCGTGGCGATTGAGCGTCATATTCAGATCGCGACCGGAATAAGGCTGATTATCGCCCGTCACCACGCCAACACGCTGGAACGCAGCAATTGCTCGATGGGCGGCGCGGGTGTCGCGATTGTACAAAATGCCAATCTCCCACGGGCGCGGCGCACTGCCACTCTCCAGTGCGGGCGTGAAGCTGTGGATCGAGACGAGCAGGCGGGGCCGATAGCTGCCGATCATCTCGCCAAGCGCGCGATGATAGGGCGCGTGGTAGCGTGCAATCCGATCAAACCGATCCGCGCCGACATTGCCGGGAATAGAGTGGCCATCGCTGATTTCAGGCACCAAACCGGCATGATCCGGCGGCCGGTGGAAATCGATCACCAGCCGCGACACCGTCGCCAGGATTGCTGGTGCGCCGAGCTGCGCCGCCAGCGCGCGCGTTATTGACGCAGCGCCAATGTCGATGGCGATATGTTTGTCGAGTAAGGCAGCGGCAATCCCCAGGTCGATGCCGGGCGGCACGCTGTTGGACGCGTGGTCGCAAATCAGCAAAATCGGGCCATGGCCGGCGATGATTTCTGGCGTCATGGCACCGCGATCAGCAAGGAGGGAGTCTGGCGAAGGGTGGCGATGCGATCGCCACCCTTCGGCCCTGATAATGCCCGGGGAAACGGGGACCATCCACGGACGCGGCGCTCAAGGCGACGGACCCGCTCACCCCTCAACGCAGCAAGGATCGGGCCAAACCCGGATTGCCGTTGATTGGGGCCAACACCGTCGCGCATAGTCCCAAAACGACACACAAAACTGTCACGCCAGTGCCGATTCGAGACACCACCAACCCGGCTGGGCCAGGGCAATAGTTGCGGCGGCGGCCTGCCGCGCTGCCACCGTTTCGAACAGGGCAAAACAGGTCGCCCCCGATCCCGACATTCGAGCGAGCATCACCCCTGGCTGCGCCTGCAACAGCGCCACGACGTCGCCAATCACTGGCGCCAGCGCGCGGGCCGGTGGCTCCAGATCATTTCGGCCAGCCATCGCGCGGGCAAGCAGATCGCCGGGGCCAATGCCGCCGCGATCCACACCGTCCCAGGCCCGAAATACCGGCCCCGTCGAAACGGCAACGCCGGGGTTCACCAGCAGCACGGGTGTGTCGACCAGCCCCGCCACCGGGTCCAGTTGTTCGCCCTTGCCAGTGCCAACCGCGCTCCGCCCGAGCAGGCAGGCCGGCACGTCGGCGCCCAGCGCTTCGGCAATCGTAAACAGCGCGGGGTCGTCAGCTGCCATGCCGGTCAATCTGGCAAGCGCCCGCAAGGTCGCCGCTGCGTCTGCTGATCCGCCGCCAATGCCCGAAGCAACCGGCAAATGCTTGTCGAGCAAAATATCCAACGGCCCCGGATCGCCAAATCGCGCCGAAAACAGCGATGCCGCGCGCAGGACCAGATTATCGCCCTCACCCGCCAAGGCAGCAGCAAAAGGCCCTGTCACGCTAAACCGGGTCTCATCGGCACGGTTCAGGGTAATTGTGTCGCCATGCTGCAGAAAGGCAAACAGCGTCTCAAGTTCGTGATAGCCATCCGGGCGCTTGCAGCGGACATGCAGGGCGAGGTTAATCTTGGCCGGAGCGCATTCGACAATCATGATGGGATCTCAGCGGGCGACAAGGCCGTTGGCAATTTTGGCGACGATCCGATCGGCATCGGCGTCTTTGGCGAGCAGCGCTGCTGCCTGCCAAGCGTAACGGGCTTCATAGCGCCGCCCGGCCTTCCAATAGACGTCGCCAAGATGCTCATTAATGGCGCTGTTGGCAGGCTCCCCTTTTGCTGCCGTTTCCAGCAAGGGAAGGGCGCGCATCGTTTCGCCCTGGAGGAAATAGGCCCAGGCGAGCGAATCAAGGATCGACAAATCCTGTGGCCGCAGCATGCTGGCGCGCTCCAGCAGCTTCCCCGCCACGCTCAGGTCGCCGCCATGTTCTAACAAGCCATAGCCAAGATAGTTAAGCGCAACCGCTTCGTCAGGGGCAAGCGCCACGGCCTTTTCAAGCATCGTTTTGGCCAGCGGCCATTTCCCGGCACGGTCCAGCGCGCTGCCCAACTGCAGGTACAGCACCCAATCCGCAGCTGCCCGGTCGCGATCGATGGCCCGTTGATAGGCACCAACAGCGGCCTCTGCACGCCCTGCTTCGATCAACAAATCAGCATAACGGCGGAAATCGCTGATCGTGGCGCTGGGTGCCTCCGCAAGCGCGGCGGCAGCGGCAAGCGCGGCACTGGCATCACCGGATTTGTGCAGCAGCTCAACCCGTTCGGCTTCCGCGACCTGGTAAAACGCATTACCCGGCGCGATCGCGGTAAGGACGGTGAGTGCATGGTCCGGCGCATTGTCACGCGCCAAAGCGCTGGCGAGCAGCAAGCGCACCCGATCATTGCCTGGGTCTATCCGCAGCGCCGCCCGCGCGATCACAATCAACAAGCGCGACGCTTCGCCATCGTTAAGGTCGCTCGCCAGGCGGGTGAGGAGATAGGAAATGCCCAGCGCCGTGCTGGCCGCACGCCCTGCCCCCAAATTGTTCCGCACCGCCACGACGGAGGGATCATTGCCAACAAGCAGTAATCGTGCGGCGTCAGGCTGGCCAGCTTTGGCAAATAACTGGGCGGCGGTAATGCGCAAATCGACTTGATTGCCATCGGCACGCAGCAGCACGGCGAGCAGATCATTGGCCTCCGCCGTCTTGCCAGCAGCAATCAGCATCAGCGCCCGGCTTTCCTGCGCATAACGCCGGGCAATTGCGTTCGTCCCAGCGGCATCAAGCGCTGCCATTGCTGCCTTGGGATTATCAAACGCCGCCCAAGCGCGGAACGACGGCACAAGAAAGCTCAGCGCACCCGTCTTCACCCGCTCAATCGCGGACTGTGTCGCGGTTGCATCCCCGGCAAGGCCAGCTTCAGCGAGCGCGAGAATCGCCGCGTCGCCCGGGGCCATGTCAGCCCGTTCCAGCACGGAACGCGCGCGGTTGAGCAAGGTGAAGTCACCCGCCGAAACCGCGACACGATAGGCGCGTATCGCAATCACCGCATCATCAGGCGCTGCCATCAAGGCGAGAGCATAGCCATCTGCCGCCATGCCCACCTTGCCATCGGAATCAGCAGCACGCGCGCGGAGATACGCGGACAGGACCTGTGGATTGCTCTCCGCCAGTGCTGGCATTGGCGCACCGAACATCAGCACACCAATGGCTAGAAGCTTACATGTTCGGATAGGTAGGCCCTCCGCCGCCTTCAGGGACAACCCAATTGATATTCTGGGTTGGGTCCTTGATGTCGCAGGTTTTGCAATGAACGCAATTCTGCGCGTTGATCACGAACTTTGGATCACCCGTTTCCTCACCCACCACTTCATAGACACCGGCCGGGCAATAACGCTGGGCGGGCTCGTCATACATGGGCAGATTATAGGCGATCGGAACCGACGGGTCCTTAAGCTGAAGATGGACCGGCTGGTCCTCCTCATGATTGGTGTTCGACAAGAACACCGAGGAAAGCCGATCGAAGCTGAAGATACCATCGGGCTTCGGGTAATCGATCTTGGGCACCAGGTCTTTGCGCCATATCTCTTCGTGATTGGCGTGATGGCCAAGCGTGAAGGGCATTTTCACGCCCCAGCTTTCCAGCCACATCGTTGCCGTCGCCAAAGCGGCGCCCGCCAACATCCCGAACTTCTCGATCAGCGGCAGCGCATTGCGGACCACCGACAATTCCTTGTGAACCCAGCTTTTTTCAAAAGCGGCCGGATAGGCAGTCAGCTGATCACTGGTGCGGCCTTCGGCAATGGCAGCAAAGGCGGCTTCAGCGGCCATCATGCCCGATTTCATCGCCGTATGGCTGCCCTTGATGCGCGGCACGTTCAGGAAGCCTGCCGAGCAGCCGATCAGCGCGCCGCCGGGAAAGATCAGCTTGGGTATGGCCTGCAAGCCGCCATCGCTGATCGCCCGCGCGCCATAAGATACGCGCTTGCCGCCCTTCAGAATTGCTGCAATCGACGGGTGAGTCTTCCAGCGTTGCATCTCCTGAAACGGCGAAAGATGCGGATTGCTATAGCTCAGCCACGTGACCAGCCCCAAGGCAACCTGGCCATTGGCCTGATGATAAAGGAATGCGCCGCCATTGGCGTTGTCATTCAGCGGCCATCCTTGCGTGTGGAGCACCCGACCGGGGACATGATTTTCGGGCGCGATGTCCCACAGTTCCTTGATGCCGATGCCGTAGACCTGCGGCTCACTGTCCTTGGCAAGATCAAACTGGCGGATCAGCTGTTTGGACAGGTGCCCGCGCACGCCTTCAGCGAAGAAGGTGTATTTGGCGTGCAGCTCAAGACCCGGCTGATAGTCGCCCTTGTGCGTGCCGTCACGGGCGATCCCCATATCGCCGGTCGCAACGCCCTTTACCGACCCATCGTCGTTGAAAAGAACTTCGGCCGCCGCAAAGCCAGGGAAAATTTCAACGCCTAGCCCCTCTGCCTGTTCGGCGAGCCAGCGGCATAAATTGCCAAGGCTGCCGGTATAGGTGCCGTGATTGTTGAGGAAAGCGGGGAGCAGCCAGTGCGGCACCTCGCGGTGACCCTTTTCGGTAAGGATCCAGTGGTGGTTTTCGGTGACCGGTGTCTCTGCCATCGGGCAGCCCGTTTCGCGCCAATCGGGCAGCAATTCATCAAGCGCAATTGGATCGACCACTGCGCCAGACAAGATATGCGCGCCGATCTCCGCCCCTTTTTCCAGAACGCAGACTGAAATCTCGCTGTCTTGCGCGCTGGCCAGCTGTTTCAATCGGATCGCTGCTGCCAGGCCGGCCGGCCCGCCACCAACAATCACAACATCATACGGCATTGACTCGCGTTCACTCATGATCGTCTCCATCAGGGACGCCACCGGGGCCTGTCGTCGCGTTCCGGCAACGTCCTGTCCATTCACGCGTGCCCGCGAATTGACCGCGCCGTCAACCGCGACTTTATGGAATTATCATGGGGGCAGAACAAAAATTCGATTGGGCGACAAGCGCGGCAAGCACACTGGACTGGTGGCGCGAGGCCGGCGTCGACACCATGATCGCCGAAGAGCCCCGTAACTGGCTTGCCCCCGCGCCTGTCCCATTGGCTGTCGCTGCTGCTGTCCGCGCGCCAGCTTTAGCGGCCGGAGACTCATCTGCCGTTCGCCAACCCGTCCAAGCCAATGGCGCCGCCGCGCCCATTATGCCCGCGCGCGCCTTGCCCCCGATGCCGACAACACTCGCCGCCTTCGATGCCTGGCGACGGGGGCCTGATGCGCCCGATGCCGATTGGCCGGGCCGCCATATTTTTGCCCAAGGATCATCGCAGCCGAAGCTGGCGGTCATTGTCGAAATGCCCGAGCGTGAAGATGGCGAGGCCGACATGTTGCTCAGCGGCGTGGTCGGCAAGCTGTTCGACCGGATGCTCGCCGCCATTGGTCACGACCGAACCACTATCCTGCTCCTCCCCATGTGTACCGCGCGGCCCAGCACCGGCAGAATCCCGGCTGAGTCGCTGGCCGCGCTTGAGGCAACGCTGCGGCATCATGTGATGCTGGCCGCGCCAGAACGGGTTTTGTTGTTCGGCAATGCGGTCAGCCGTGCGCTGATCGGGGCAGACATTGCCGAAAGTCGCGGGACTTTACGGACAGTTAACCAGGAAGATAGACAACAGGCATCGTCGATTCAGGCCGTTGCGAGCTATCATCCGCGATTCTTGCTCGAACGCCCGGCCGCCAAGGCTGAGGCCTGGAAAGATTTACTGTTGCTGATCCAGGGGATCGATGCGTGAAAAAGTTACTCCTGCCGGCCCTTTCATTGTTCGCGCTGCCGGTAACGTTGGCGACGACGCCTGCCATGGCCGGCGAAGTGCCCAACCTGGCAACCAGTGGCAATGGCATTCCGGCGCAGCTCGATGACGGCCAGCGCTCCGGCTATCGTGCGGTTTTCCAGGCGATCCGCGACGGCAAATGGATCGACGCCCGATTGCAGCTCGCGACGATGAAGCCTGGACCGCTCCATTCGATTGCCCTCGCCGAACTATTTACCGTCAAGGGGTCGCCCCGCACGACCGCCGACGATCTCAGCAAGCTGCTCGCCGATGCCCCTGAATTGCCGCAGGCGGAACAGCTGGCCCGTATGGCCAAAGCGCGCGGCATGACCGAACTCCCGAGCCTGCCCTACACGCAGGCGCTCAGCTGGACTGGCGGCGCCCCCGTGCGGGCGCGCGCGAAAAGTCTGAAAAGCGACCAGATCGCTGCCGATCTCGCCATCAAGATGCAACCGCTGATCAAGGAAGATCGCGGCGTCGAGGCCCAGGCCTTGTTAGAGGCGACCTCAGGCCTGTCCCCTGACGGGCTGACCGAATGGCAACAAAAGGTCGCCTGGGTCTATTTTGTTGCCGGTGATGACGCCAACGCCCGAGTGATGGGCCAAAAGGCCAGCCAGGGCAGCGGCGACTGGGCAATTCAGGGCCAATGGGTGGAAGCGCTGGCCGCATGGCGTGAACGAGATTGCGCTGGCGCGGCCGACTCCTTCAGTCGCGTGGCGAGCCGATCAACCGATATCGAACTGCGCGCGGCCGGGCTGTTCTGGGCATCGCGCGCGGATATGGCCTGTGGCCGCCCCGATCGGATCGAAGCCCGGTTAAAAGGCGCAGCGCAATATGATGAAACATTTTACGGCCTGCTTGCCCGCCAAACATTGGGCATCCGCACCCCCGTCAGCCGCCCGAACGAAGCCCGGATCGCCGCCGATTGGCAGCTGCTTGGCCGTCGGCCCAATCTCCGCGTTGCCGCCGCTTTAGTCGAAATTGACGAAGATGTTCTGGCCGATGATGTGATGAAGCGGCAGGCTCGGATCGGCGATGCAAACGAATTTGCCGGGCTGCTCCGGTTGGCGGGCGCCTTTAATCTGCCGTCTACGCAAATCTGGCTGGCGCATAATGCGCCTGCCGGCACGACACCGTCGGTGGAGGCGCGTTACCCAGCGCCCAATTGGACGCCCGATGGCGGCTGGCGGGTCGATAAGGCGCTGGTTTATGCGCATACGCTGCAGGAATCGGCGTTCCGCACCAATGTTGTCAGTGCCGCTGGTGCCTATGGCCTGATGCAGGTCCGCCCCGGTGCGGCGTCCGACATGGCCCGCCAGCGCGGATCACGCGCGGATCGCGCCGCCCTCACCCGCCCGTCTACCAATATCGAGATTGGCCAATCCTATCTTGAATGGCTGCGCGACCAGCCGGCAACGCGTGGCCTGCTGCCCAAAGTGATCGCGGCTTACAATGCCGGTGCTGTCCCGGTCGAGGCATGGAACACAATTGTCAAGGATGGCGGCGATCCGCTGCTGTACATCGAATCCATCCCCTATTGGGAAACGCGCGGCTATGTGGTGACGGTGCTGCGCAATTACTGGGTATATGAACGCGAAGGCGGCAAGGTGGCATCGCCCAGCCGCGCCGCGCTCGCTCAGGGTCTTTGGCCGCGTTTTCCTGGCCTGCCTGGTGCCCCGTCGGTCCGGATCACGGCAAAAATCACGCCAACGATGACGGCCAGTGCCAATTGACGAAACGGCAGCTTTCCTGCCGGTCCAGATCGCCGTCCTGACGGTTTCCGATACCAGAAGCCTGGCTGATGACCGATCGGGCGACATGCTAGTCGCGCGTCTGCTTGCAGCAGGGCATGAGCTCGCCGATCGCCAGATCGTGAAGGATGATGTGCCGACAATCGTCGCAACGCTTACCCAGTGGATCGACGATCCTTCCGTGGACTGCATCATCACCACCGGTGGCACGGGCGTCACTGGACGCGACGTGACCCCGGAGGCAATCGAACAGGTGCAGGACAAGCCCATTCCGGGCTTTGGCGAGCTATTTCGATGGCTGAGCTATCAGACGATCGGCACATCAACGGTGCAATCGCGGGCATGCGCCTGCGTCACCCGCGGCACCTATATCTTTGCGCTGCCCGGATCGACCGGCGCGGTAAAAGACGGTTGGGACGGCATTCTGGCAAGCCAGCTCGACAGCCGCCACAAGCCCTGCAATTTTGTCGAATTGATGCCGCGCCTGCTGGAGCGGTGAAGGTGAACCAGCCGATCCCGCGCGCTGGCCGACCCTGGATTATCGGCTTTCTGATCGTCGTGGGTGCCGCAGTTATTTTCTATGCAGGCATTTTTCTGGGCCGCCAACAGACTGTTTCTGAACAGCCTAGAACACGCGCGCTCGGCATCGCCCGCGCATCGCCGAAACCACTCGTCCGCAACGTCTACTCGCCGTCGATCATCTCGGATCCGTATTTCCTCGACGAGCAGCGAAAACTGGTCGAAGCGCTCGAGCGCTCGTGCCAATTCCAACGTCAGAATTGCGAGACCGCCCGAAAGGCCCGCGCCGCTCTCAATGCGCTGAAATAGCCGTCGCGCTCAACCATCAGCCTGCATCGCCGCGAGTTCATGCCCGGCAGAATCACGAAAATGGAAGCGCCGTCCGCCGGGGAAGGCGAAGATGGGTACGGTGATCTCACCTCCCGCCGCACGGACCTTGGCCTCGCACGCTTCCAAATCATCGACTTCGATCACGGGTAATGCAGCCGCCGTCTTTTCCGCAGGATCGGCATCCAGGCCGATGTCTGTGTCCCCGCTCGTGGTCGCGGCATAGCTCGGGCCAAAATCCGTAAAATCCCAACCGAACGCAGCGGCATAAAATGCCTTTGCTGACGCAAGATCGCTGACCGGCAATTCGAGATAGGTGAGACGAGCCATCATATCCTCCACTTAGTTCTTGATATGTTCTACAGATATCTCCACCAAGGGCAATGGCCAATCATGCACGCCCCGCGCGCGGCGCAACCCATAATGAGGTCAGCCAACGCTTCAATCTGCCCCAATCGGCGGCGGATGGCGACTGGCTCGATGCCCGCGAAGCAATCGATGGCGCGCCGCCGAAGCTGCGCACGACGGTGACGGTCGAGGTGCCACGGACGATCATCTCCAGAAACAGCTCGCCCGACATCCCGTTTGATCGCTCGATCAATCCCTATCGAGGCTGCGAGCATGGCTGCATTTACTGCTTCGCCAGGCCAAGCCATGCCTTTCTCGATCTGTCGCCAGGGCTTGATTTTGAAACGCGGCTGTTTGCCAAGCCAAATGCGCCCGCCTTGCTCACGGCCGAAATCGGCAAGCGCGGCTATAGCGTCGCGCCAATTGCGTTTGGTACCAATACCGATGCCTATCAGCCGATCGAACGCGAATGGCGGATCATGCGCGGTTGCCTGGAAGTGTTGGCGGTGACCAACCATCCATTGACGATCACCACCAAATCAGATCGCGTCGTTCGCGATATCGATCTCTTGGCGCCCATGGCAGCAAAGCAACTGGTCGCGGTTGCCATCTCGATCACCTCGCTCAATCCGAAACTAGCGATGACAATCGAACCGCGCGCGCCCAGCCCCGCCAAGCGGATCGCAGCCATAAAGGCGCTCGCGGCGGCCGGCATCCCAGTCTATGTCTCAGTCTCCCCGGTCATCCCGGCGATCACCGATCACGAGATCGAACATATTCTGGCGCGCGCTGCCGACGCCGGCGCGCAAGGGGCCTTTTTCCTGCCAGTGCGGCTGCCCTGGGAAGTCGCGCCGCTGTTCAAGGCGTGGCTGGAGGCGCATTTCCCCGATCGGGCCGCCAAGGTAATGGCGACCATCCGCGACATCCGGGGCGGGCGCGATAACGACCCCAATTTCCACACGCGCTTTCGCGGGCAAGGGCCTTGGGGACAGTTATTGCGCACCCGTTTCCAGATTGCCTGCCGCAAACACCAGCTTGATCGGGGACAGGTCGCGCTGCGCACCGATCTGTTCCGGCCACCGGCAGGCGCGCAAGGTCAGCTTTTCGACTAGGCGGCGCAATTCCTAGGCAACGCTCGCCAACCGATGGTCCTTATACTGCGCCCGCAGCGCCGTTTTGAGCAGCTTGCCGGTAGCGGTGTGCGGCAGGTCGTCGACGAACAGGATTTCATCGGGCAGCCACCATTTGGCGACATGGGCCGCCAGATGGGCGTTGATTTCGGCTGGCGACACATCGCTGCCCGCCTTGCGCACCACCAGCAGCAGCGGGCGCTCATCCCATTTGGGATGATAGATGCCGATTGCCGCCGCTTCAGCGACGCCCGGACAGCCAACTGCCGCATTTTCCAGATCGACCGAGCTGATCCATTCGCCGCCCGATTTGATCACGTCCTTGGCGCGATCGGTAATCTGCATGGTGCCATCGGGATGGATGACCGCGACATCGCCGGTATCAAACCAGTTTTCCGCGTCGACGCAGTCAGCCTCGGCCTTGAAATAGCGTTTGATGACCCAGGGCCCGCGAATCTGCAGCCGACCCGAGCTCGCGCCATCGCGGGGTTGCTCCACGTCATCATCATCGACCACGCGTAGCTCGACCCCAAAGGGAATCTGCCCTTGCTTGCAGACCATGTCGAGCTGTTCGCCCAGGCTCAACTCATCCCAATGCGGCGGCGGGGCCCCGGCCGTGCCAATCGGTGACGTCTCGGTCATGCCCCACAGATGCGCGACCCGCGCGCCCATCCCCATGATCCGCTCAATCATTGCGCGGGGGGCAGCCGATCCGCCGATCGTCACTTGTTTCAGATAGCGCGGCGCTTCGCCCGTGGCATCAATATGCTGGAACATCGACAGCCACACTGTCGGCACGCCGGCTGAATGCGTGACCTTTTCCTGGTTCATCAACCGGCACAGCACGGCGGCATCATTGACACAGGCATAGACGAATTTCGCGCCAGATAGCGCCCCGGCAAAGGGCAGCCCCCAGGCGGCGGCGTGGAACATCGGCACCACCGGTAAGATCACGGCTTGCGACGATATGTTCAACAGCCAGGGGGACACCCCGGCCATGGCATGGATCATCGTTGATCGATGCTCATACAACACGCCCTTGGGGTTACCCGTCGTGCCGCTGGTATAGCAAAGCATGCAGGGATCGCGCTCTGGCCCCTCATGCCATTGATAATGGCCGTCCTCCAGCGCGATGATGCCTTCAAAGCTGGTCGGCCCTTCACCATCGAAGCAGATATACTGCTCGATGCTGGTCCATTGCGATTTCAGCCGATCGACCAGCGGCTGAAACTGCTTGTCATAGAGCAGCACGCGGTCTTCGGCATGATTGGCGATATACACCAGCTGTTCGTCGAACAGCCGGGGATTAAGGGTGTGGATCACCCCGCCCATGCCGATCGCGCCATACCAGGCGGCAAGGTGGCGGCTATGGTTCATGGCCAGGGTCGCAATCCGGTCGCCGGGATTCATGCCCATTTTTACAAGCGCTTGTGCTAGTTTCTTGGCATCCCGTGCGATGCCCGCCCAGCTCGTCCGCGTCTCATGACCATCGGCCCAATAGGTGACGATCTCGCGCCCGCCATGTTCACGTGCCGCATGGTCCAGCAAGCGCGGTACCCGCAGCTCAAAATCCTGCATTCCACCTAACATGTGGGGTCTCTCCCTTTTACCCGACCAGTGCGAGCCGCTTTGTCTCAGCGGTCTTCAGCGCCACCTCAGCAATACCCTGCATTGTCTCGATCCGGGTCGCAAGCTCACCATCGAGCAAAAAGTCACGGCCGAGCAGCAGCAATGCTTCGCCACCGTCGGGCAAGGCGGCCTTGAGATAAACCTCGCCCCGCGCGCCCCGCGCCTCGGCCAGCAACGCGCCTAGCTCGCCAATCGCGCGCGGATCATCGACAGCAATCTCCATCACCATTCGGGCGGTGTTCGCCAAATCCTCAAACGCCTGCAAGCGCTTGACGGTGACGCGCGGGGTCTCTTCGCCCGGCCGGCGATCCAATTCGACCGTGGCGATGCCGCAGCCGCCGCTGCGGGCTGCCTCTTCGAGGTCCGCCGCGACAGTGTCGTCAAAGCAGGTCGCCGCAAACTGGCCAGAAGCATCGGACAGCATGGCCATCAAATAGCGCCGCCCCTTGGCCGATGTCCGCCATTTCGTATCTTCGACCAGCACCGCCATCGTCGCGCCGGCGCGCGTGCCGTCATCGGGAATATCGAGCTCTCCCAGCCCGACATAGCTGCGCGCGCCATGCATCTTGGCAAGATGACGATGACGATCGACCGGATGCGCGGAAAAATAAAAGCCGAACGCCTCTTTCTCCTGATCCATCCGCTGCGCCAGCGTCCAGCGTGCAGAGAGAGGGAGCTGGATCGAGGCGCCCGATGACGGCTCGCTCTCACCGAACAGCCCGCCCTGTCCGCTGATCCGCTGATCGTGCAGCCGTGCAGCGACGGCCAGGATCGTCTCTGCGCTGGCATAAATGCCCGCCCGATTGGGATCGATACTGTCAAAAGCACCCGCCGCCGCCAGCGTTTCCAGCTGGCGCTTGTTCATCAGGCGGGGATCAACGCGGGTAGCGAGATCGTCAAGCGACGCGAAAGGCCCATTTTCAAGACGTTCGACGACAAGGCGTTCCATCGCCCCTTCCCCGACCGATTTCAGCGCGGCAAGGGCATAGCGGACTCCAAGTCCCGCGCCTGCATCGGCCGGGATCTCCTCAACCGTGAACTCAGCGTCGCTGGCGTTGATGCACGGCGGCAATATCTTCACGCCCATGCGCCGCATATCATCGGTGAACACGCCAAGCTTGTCGGTCAGCGTCATGTCAAAACACATCGAGGCCGCGAAGAAATCTTCCGGGTAATGCGCTTTCAGCCAAGCGGTCTGATAGGCCAGCAACGCATAGGCCGCAGCGTGTGATTTATTGAAACCATAGCCCGCGAATTTGTCGATCAAATCGAACAGCTCATTCGCCTTGGCGGCCGGAATGTTGTTCACCCGCGCGCAGCCCTCGACAAAGGTCGCGCGCTGCGCGTCCATCTCGGCCTGGTTCTTCTTGCCCATCGCGCGCCGCAGCAAATCGGCGCCGCCCAGCGAATAGCCGGCCAGCACCTGCGCGGCCTGCATCACCTGTTCCTGATAGACGAAAATGCCATAGGTTTCCGCCAGGATCGTCTCGAGCAGCGGGTGCGGATAATCGATCGCCTCGGTGCCATTCTTGCGGCGGCCAAAGCTGGGGATATTGTCCATTGGGCCTGGGCGGTAGAGCGAGACGAGCGCGATGATGTCGCCAAAATTGGAAGGGCGGACGGCACTCAGCGTGCGGCGCATGCCTTCGGATTCGAGCTGGAACACACCGACCGTGTCGCCCTTTTGCAGCAGTTTGTAGACGCCCTCGTCATCCCATTCGAGCGTGTCGAGATCGATGACAATGTTGCGCTTGGCGAGCATCTGGATCGCCTTTTGCAGCACCGACAGTGTCTTGAGCCCGAGAAAGTCGAACTTTACCAACCCCGCCGCCTCGACATATTTCATGTCGAACTGGGTGACCGGCATGTCGGAGCGTGGATCGCGATACAGCGGCACCAAGGCTGCGAGGGGACGATCACCGATCACCACACCGGCGGCATGGGTCGAGGAGTGGCGCGGCAACCCTTCCAGCTTCATCGCCAGATCAAGCAAATGCCTGACGCCGCTGTCGGTGCGATATTCCGCCGCGAGCTCCGATACACCATTCAGCGCCCGGTCGAGCGTCCATGGATCGGTCGGGTGATTGGGGACGAGCTTGGCGAGGCGATCGACCTGACCATAGCTCATCTGCAGCACGCGGCCCGTGTCCTTCAGCACCGCGCGCGCCTTTAGCCGTCCAAAGGTGATGATCTGCGCGACATGGTCCGAGCCATATTTAGCCTGGACATAGCGGATCACTTCCTCACGCCGGGTTTCGCAGAAATCGATGTCGAAATCGGGCATCGACACGCGTTCGGGGTTGAGAAAACGTTCGAACAGCAGCCCGAGCTTCATCGGATCGAGATCGGTGATCGTCAGCGACCAGGCAACCACTGAACCCGCGCCCGAACCACGGCCAGGACCGACCGGGATATCGTTTTCCTTGGCCCATTTGATGAAATCGGCGACGATCAGGAAATAGCCAGGAAAGCCCATCTTAATGATGACGTCGAGCTCGAACTCCAGCCGGTCACGATAGGCTTGCTGCCAGTTCTCGCCCTCTCCCTTGATCCGCTCCAGCCGCTTTTCGAGCCCGGCGCGGGCGTCGACGCGCAGCGCTTCCTCCTCGGCATCGCGATCACCGGCAAGGCTGGGCAGGATCGGCTTGCGCTTGGGGGCGGCAATCGCGCAGCGCTGCGCCACCACCAGCGTGTTGGCGATCGCCTCGGGCAGATCGTCGAACAGCTGGCGCATGTCCTTGGCTGGCTTCATCCACGCATCAGGCGAGCTTTTCGGCCGATCATCGCTGGCGATATAGGTGGAATTGGCAATGCACAGCATCGCGTCATGCGCCTCGCCGAAACTTTGCTCGGCAAAGCAGCAGGGGTTGGTCGCGACGATCGGCAGATTTCGATCATAAGCGAGATCGAGCAAGGATGCCTCGGCCCGCCCTTCGATCTCGTCGAGTCGACGGGTCAACTCGATATAGAGCCGGTCCGGGAACAGCGCCTGGAGACGATCGGCATAGGCCAGCGCATGATCCGGCTGGTCCTCAGCGAATAACCGAGTGAGCCCGCCTTCCCGGCCGGCGGTAAGCGCGATCAGACCGTCACTATGGCCCTGAAGCGCTGCAAAATCGACATGCGGGGCCAGTTCGAGCGGTCGCGCCAGATGGGCCTGCGAAACCAGCGCGCATAGATTTTGGTAACCGACCTCATCCTGCGCATAGAGCGCCAGCCAGTCGAGCGGAGTCGCCACGCCTTCGGGCAAATCGGGCCGTGCAACGCCGATCATCGCACCGATGATTGGTTGCACCCCCGCATCCCGCGCCGCATCGGCAAAGGCCATGGCGGCGTAAAGGCCATTCCGATCGGTGAGCGCTGCTGCAGGAAAGCCTAGCTCCCGCGCGCGCTTGGCGATCGCCTTGGGTTCGATCGCGCCGTCGAGCATCGTGAACGAGGAAAAGATGCGGAGCGGGACGAAACCAGAATGGGTCATGCGGGCAACTATGCGGGCTTATGACGATTCGCGAAACTGTCATGAAGCAAGCGGCTGTGGATAAACTCGATCAACCAGCGAGCAGCGCTTCAATGTCTTTTTCGATCTCTTCAGGCGTGGTTTGTGGGCCATAGCGCGTCACCTTCGCACCGCTGCGATCGACCAGGAATTTGGTGAAATTCCATTTGATCCCGCGCGATCCCATCAGGCCGGGCGCAGCGTCTTTCAATCGATCGAACAGCGGATCAGCACCGGAGCCGTTGACGTCAATCTTGGCGAACACCGGGAAGGTCACGTCATAATTGACGGTGCAGAATTCAGCGATTTCAGCAGCATCGCCCGGCTCCTGCGACCCAAACTGATTGCACGGGAAGCCAAGCACCTCAAAACCCTGCGCCGCATATTTCCGGTGCAGCGCTTCCAGACCCTTATACTGCGGGGTGAAACCGCATTTCGATGCGGTGTTGACGATCAGCAGCACCTTGCCGGCATAGGACGAGAGATCGACCGGCTTACCATCGGCGCCTTTGACCTGAAAATCGGTGATGGCGGTCATGCTACCCTCTCATGTCGCTTGAGCAAATATTGGAGATTCATCTTCACGCCCGACCATTCGCTGGCAATGATCGAATAGACGACCAGGTCGCGAATGCGTCCGTCAGTGGTTTGATGGTTGCGCAGCAGGCCATCGCGCTTTGCCCCCAGCCGCTCGATTGCCAGCTGGGACCGCTTGTTGAACCAGTCGGTGCGGATCTGGACGACATTGCAGTCCATCGTTTCAAACGCATGGGTCAGCAGCAGTAGTTTCGCCTCGGTGTTGACACCGGTGCGCTGCACCGATTGCGCATAGAAAGTGCCGCCGATTTCCAGCCGGCGATGCACCGCGTTCATCCGCATAAAGCGCGTCATGCCCACAACCCGGCCTGCCGCTTCCACTGCAAACGGCATTGCCCGGCCAAAATCGCGTTCCGCAAATACTGCCGCCATGTAGGCGTCCGGATCGCGCAGACTGGAAACATTAGTGAAGAACAATTCGGTAATCGCCCCGTCAGCGGCCGCTGCAACGACAGCGTCCCGGTCATCCATCACCAAAGGACGGAGCGTTACGTGGTTGCCGACCAAATGCGGCGCGGCTCTCCAAGCGTCGGCTGCGGCCATTTAGCCCAACCTTCCCTCATGCAGCCGGACCACCCGGTCCATCCGCATTGCCAACCGCTCATTATGGGTGGCGATCAGCGCTGAAGAGCCCTCTTCGCGCACCAGTCGCA
Source organism: Sphingomonas sp. 28-62-20 (assembly GCF_002281505.1). Classification (NCBI taxonomy): domain Bacteria; kingdom Pseudomonadati; phylum Pseudomonadota; class Alphaproteobacteria; order Sphingomonadales; family Sphingomonadaceae; genus Sphingomonas; species Sphingomonas sp. 28-62-20. The sequence goes on along the minus strand of NZ_NCGH01000005.1, from coordinate 27,373 downwards.
GCAACTCGGCCATCACGATATCGGCAGTGGCTTCGTCCAGATTGCCGGTCGGTTCATCGGCCAGCACCAGCGCCGGCTTATTGGCCAGCGCGCGGGCGACCGCCACCCGCTGCTGTTCGCCGCCGGATAGCTGGCTGGGGCGGTGCGTCAGCCGATGACCGAGCCCAAGCGCGGTGAGCAGCGTGGTCGCGCGCAATTCTGCCTGGGGACGCGTTTCCCCATGGATCAGCAATGGCAGCACGACATTTTCGGTCGCGTTGAAATCGGGCAGCAGATGGTGGAACTGATAGACAAAGCCCAGAAAATCACGCCGCACCAGCGTGCGGCCATGACTATCAAGCCGCGCTGCTTCAGTGCCCGCAATCCGTATCGATCCGCCAAAGCCGCCTTCAAGCAGGCCGACCGCCTGGAGCAGCGTCGATTTGCCTGATCCCGATGGGCCCAACAGCCCAACGATCTCGCCCTTGGCGACCGTAATGTCGATCCCACGCAGAACATGGATCGTCTCGTCGCCCTGAACAAAGCTGCGCGTCAGGCCCGCGGTTTGCAGCACGGGATCACTCATAACGCAGCACCTGGACTGGATCGGTATTGGCCGCCTTGAAGGCGGGATAAAGCGTGGCGAGAAAGCTCAGCACCAGCGCCATGGCGGCAATCACGACAATCTCGACAGGATTGGGCTTTGATGGCAGCTCCGTCAGGAACCGGATCGACGGGTCCCAGAGATTTTGCCCCGTTACCTTCTGGATGAACCAGACGACATCCTGCCGGAAAAACAGGAAGACAAAACCGAGCACCAAGCCGGCGACCATCCCCAGCGCGCCGATTGTGGTGCCAACCACCATGAAAATCTTGATCAACCCGCCCCGCGTCGCCCCCATCGTCCGCAAAATCGCAATGTCACGCGTCTTGGCGCGGACCAGCATGATCAGGGAGGACAAAATGTTGAACACCGCGACGAGGATGATGATCGACAGCACCGTGAACATCGCGATCCGTTCAACCTCCAGCGCTTCGAACAATTGCGCATTGAGCTGACGCCAATCCGCCACCAATCCGCGGCTGCCGACCCGGGCGGCAAAGGGGGCAATGATCGTTCCGACCTGATCGGCGTTGACGGTATCAAGTTCAACCACGCCAACCGCGTCGCCCATCAACAGCAAGGATTGTGCGTCACCCAGCGGCATGATCACATAGGCCTTGTCATAATCATACACGCCAATCTCGAAAATGGCGCCGATCGTATAGGAGACGATCCGCGGCACCGTCCCAAAGGGCGTTGTCTGGCCTTGCGGGCTCAATAGCGAAATCTGGCTGCCAACCTGCGCGCCTAGCGCCTCCGCCAGCCGCGATCCGATGCCAATCCGGCCGCTGCCCGGTGTCAGACTGGCAAGCGAACCGCTCAATTCCTTGCCCTTTAACGTGGCATTCGAGCGGATATCTGGAACGCGCATCCCGCGCACCAAAATTGCCTCCACCCGGCCATTATAGGTGGCCATCAATGGCTGCTCGATCAGCGGGGTCGCCTGGGTAATCCCCGGGGTCTCGCGCGCCTGGGCGACGATCTCCCGCCAGTCGGGCAAGCGCCCGCCATAGCCCTGCACCACCGCATGGCCATTCAGCCCGACGATCTTGTCGAACAGCTCTGCGCGAAAGCCGTTCATCACGCTCATCACGATGACCAAGGCGGCAACGCCAAGCATCACCGCGGCCAGGCTGATCCCGGCAACAAGAAAGATAAACCCTTCCCCCTTGCCGGGTAAAAGATAGCGGCGCGCGATCATCCGTTCATAGCGCGAAAGGAGCATAGTGTGCGGTCCCAAGCCCCCGCCCGGAATTGGGCAATCGCCCATCTAGGGTGCCGCCATGGCGCTGGCAACCGGGTCTCCCCCTGTTGCGAATTCGCCACAGGCCGCGCCAATAGTGCACAAGACCGCCGATTCACCGATGACAATCCCCCCTGTCCGACCTAGCGTTTCTCCACTGACACACAGGCAATGGCCGTGGTTCGGGGATGCCTGATGCCTTTGAGCGCGAACAGGGGCGCACGCTTGGGCTAGGGTTAAAAAAGGGGGCTGACGAGCGATCGTCACGCAGGCGCCCGGGCTGGAAACGGTCCGGGCGTTTGCTGTTTTACCCTCAGAAACTTTTCGACACGGTGAAACCAAAAGTACGCGGATCGCCGGGCTGGCCGACGACCAGGCCGGTGTTGCCCGCTTGCAACGCGAGCAGATCGAAATAATTCTGGTCAAAGGCGTTGCGAACCCACGCAAACGCATTCCACTTATCGCGTGCCTTCACACCAATACGGAAGTTGCTGATCGCATAGCCAGCGACATCGGTGTAGATTGACCGCGACGGATTTGACGAGAAATTTGATCGGTAACTGCCATCATAGCCGATATAAAATTGGCTATCGGCGCCCATGATCCGCACCGGAACTGAATATTCAGCGCCATAGGAAAAGGCCCATTCGGAAACGCCGGGGAGTCGCTGGCCAGAGATGTTGCAGTTCGGCGGGCTGAATCCCCCAGCGGTTGCCGCGGGGCTGGCCGGGTTGGTCGCAGTGGCCGTCGCGCCACCGGCCAATTCAGGCGGGCACGGTGCATCGGTGAAGCGCACGTAACGTGCATCGGTATAAGCGCCATTGGCGTAAAGGCTTAGCCGCGATGTGGGGCGGAAGGCTGAATCGATTTCGATTCCGCGCGTCCGCACCTCGCCCGCATTGGCCAGGTAACCGCGCAAGACGCCAAGCTGCCCATTGGTGACGGTTGCCTGATAATCCTCAATGTCGGTCCAGAACGCCGAAAAGTTCACCGTCGCGCGGCGATCCAGAAACTGGGTCTTCAGGCCAAGCTCGAAATGATTGACCCGCGCAGGCTTGACCGTCGCCGACGCGAGGATGGGGTTATTGGCGCCATCGAGCGGCAGGCCGGACAGATTAATCCCCCCCGATTTGTTGCTGCGCGCATAGGTGGCATAGCCCAGGATATCGGCGGTGAACTGGTACGACGCGGTAATATCGCCCGACACGTTCCAGTCGTCGAATCTGGGCTGATAGCGTTGCGGGGCCAAAACGCCGCGCTGATCGGCATTCAGGATCGTGCTGCCCGTTCCGGTTGTAACGAGCGAGACGAAAGACCCGCTTTTCTCGTCATAATTCACGCGGATGCCGGGCGCGATCGCCAGCTTGTCTGTGACGTGCCAAGTCAGCTTGCCGAACACGGCGGCGCTGGTGTTGGTAAAGCCAATCGTGTTGCGCGCCGTCAGAGTATTGAGCACCGCCGGATTGTTGGCGTTGGCGGTGGTGGGGTTCAGCAGGAAACGGCTGGCGGCAGTTCCCTGCACCTGCAACCCCTGGGTGTCGATCTTCTGATAGAAATAGAAGGCGCCGACCACATAATCGAGCGTGTTGGTGCCGTTCGATGCGAGACGAACCTCCTGCGTGAACTGGCTTTGTTGCGACGGATTGGCTGACACTGTCGTGATCGGCAGACCTATAAAATCGCGGTCGTTGGACGGCGTCCAGTGCCAGAATCGATAGGCACTGACCGAAGTCAGCGTCGACCCGCCAAGATTCCAGTTTGCGAGCAATGAACCGCCGCCAAGCTCCTGAAGCGCGCGCAATGGCGAATCGACGTCAGTTACCCGGTCAAACGGATTGGTTGAGGGCACCGTGTAATTGAACGCTGCCGCCAGGGCCGCATATTGGCGGCTAAGCGGGCGCTGGGTAGTGCCGACGCGCGCATAATATTGGACGCAGCAGATCGGGTCCTGGCGGCTATAATCACCGTACAGCGTCAGATCGAGATTGTCGGTCGCACGCAGCAGCAACTGGCCGCGGACGCTGACGTTATCCTGGCTGTTCTGAAACTCGTTCTGGCGCTCGTTGAAGATCGTACCCCGCCGCGAGGTGATTGACGTTGACAGCCGCAGCGCCAGCTTGTCGCTGATCAACGGGCCAGAGATCGACGCCTTACCCTGAAAGAAATCATAATTGCCGCCGGTCAGCTCAACCCGTGCTTCAGGCGAGAAGCTTGGCGCGCGCGTGATGACGTTGATCGCACCGGCAGTAGTGTTCTTGCCATAAAGCGTTCCCTGCGGCCCACGGAGCACCTCAATCCGTTCAGTATCGGTGAAATCGAACGTCGCCGAAGCGATCCGGCTGTAATAAACCTGATCGACATAGATCCCAACGCCCTGTTCGATCCCGTCATTGGTCAGGCCGAATGGTGCGCCCAGGCCCCGGATGTTAGCGGCGGAATTGCGGGGGTTGGTCGAATAGAATTGCAGCGATGGCTGCAGCTGGGTCAACCGGCCGACATTATAGGTACCGGTGTCGGCCAGCGCTTGGCCGCCGATCACCGAAATCGCGATCGGCACGCGCTGTCCCGTCTCATTGCGGCGGCGGGCGCTGACGACGATGTCGCCGCTCCCTTGCTGCGCGGTGCCGAGCTTGCCGGTGTCGTCTCCGGGGGTTTCCTGGACCGCGACCTAATCGGCATCGGGCGGTGCGACAGGAGGTTCGCCCGCATTGGCGGTCGCCTGGGCAAGTAACATGATGGAAAGAGTAGCGAACATGATGACCCCTCTTGCTTTCCCTGGCCCCTCGATCCCGATCGAGCGCCCTAATCTGCCAAATATCTATTGATTTGATGGGAATTCGATCACTGGCTGATCTTGAGCGCGGGAATGAGAAAATTTCTTGCCGCGAAAATCTGTGCAATCGCCTCTTGAACCAGCGACCAACCGCCCCAAATTCGCGGTCGTACGGTGCCTATAGGGCCGTACCGACAACGGTGTCGCGCATTGGCGGGCACCGGAATCGACGTTCAACTTGCTCAAAAAAAAGAGGATTTGAAAATGCGTCAGTTTGATTTGACCCCCTACCGCCGCTCGGCGATTGGCTTTGACCGGCTTTTCGACATGCTCGAAACCAATGCGCGCCAGACGACGTCTGAGAATTATCCGCCCTTCAATCTCGAACGGCTCGCTGATGATCGATATCGGATCACGCTTGCTGTCGCAGGGTTTGCCCGTGACGATATCGAGATTGTCGCCCAGCAGAATCTGCTGGTGATCAAGGGCAAGAAGGAAGACGTGACCGAGGATCGCGCCTTTCTGCATCTCGGCATTGCCAATCGCAGCTTCGAACGCCGCTTTGAACTCGCCGATTTCGTGCGGGTCGATGATGCGCGGCTCAACGACGGGCTGCTGACGATCGATCTGCTGCGCGAAGTGCCTGAGGCGATGAAGCCGAAGACCATCGCGATCAAGTCAGGCGCACCGCTACAGGTGATCAAGGAAGACAGCGTGGCCGCCTGATTGCGGCGACGGGTTGATTGCGGTGATGATGCTGTGCGGCCTGCCCTGCGCTGTGTCGCGGTGACCCAGCACTAGCCTGTCGTAAACACGTAAAGTGGGTGCTCGGACATCACAGTTCGGGCACCTTTTTGGCCCAAGAGCGGCCCAATTTACCTAAGCATGCGAGCGAACGACTGCGTCCTGTCTGGCGCCGATTCAGCGACATCGCCCCCGCCGTTCCAGAGTCGGCACCTTGCAATATCTTCTCGGCTGACGTCATTTGTCGCCAATGCTGCGGAGAACTTTGGTCGCGCGCAGCGGCGGGGCGAGGCGAACGATCATCATGGGCGATTCCGGCAAGTCATCACGATCCGTCGCAGCGGGGCCATTGCGGCGCGTGAACCGCGGGATCATGTCGGTATGGATGGGCTGGGGCACACGCGTGCTGCCCTTTGCCGATGTCGCGACCGAGGATCTGCCGCTGTCCCGACTGCTGCGGTTGTCGCTAATCCAGGTGTCAGTCGGGGTATCGCTGGTGTTGCTGGCGGGGACGCTCAACCGGGTGATGATCGTCGAACTGGGCGTGCCGGCCACGCTGGTTGGCGTGATGCTGGCGCTGCCACTGCTCTTCGCGCCGTTCCGCGCCCTCATTGGGTTTCGATCGGATCGGCACCAGTCTGCACTGGGCTGGCGGCGCGTGCCCTTTATCTTTCGCGGCACGATGCTGCAATTTGGCGGGCTGGCGATGATGCCCTTTGCCTTGCTGGTGCTGGCGGGCGCGGGGCAATCAAGCACAGCCCCTGCCTGGATCGGTCAGGCGGCTGCCGGCATTGCTTTCCTGCTCGTCGGTGCTGGCGTGCATATCACGCAAACCGTCGGGCTCGCGCTCGCGACCGATCAAGCCCCTGAATCGGCGCATCCCAACATTGTCGGGCTGATGTATTCAATGCTGCTGATCGGCATGATCTTGGCGGCCCTGCTCTTTGGCGCGGCGCTGGCGGATTTCTCGCACGGTCGGCTGATCCAGGTGATCCAGGGGACGGCGGTGATCACCTTCGTCCTCAATGTCTCGGCCCTTTGGAAGCAAGAGGCGCGCAATACCAGCCGACCGGAAGAGGTCGAGCGGACCTTTCAGCAATCCTGGGCGCTTTATGCCGCCGAAGCGCATGCAGTACGGCGGCTGGTTGCCGTAGCCCTTGGCACGCTGGCGTTCAGCATGGAGGATATCCTGCTTGAACCGTATGGCGGGCAGATGCTTGGGCTGGGTGTGGGCGATACGACCAAGCTGACGGCAACCTTTGCTGGTGGCGGGCTGCTTGGCTTTGCGCTTGCCTCGCGCATCCTCAGCCGCGGCTTCGATCCGTTTCGCATGGCGACAATCGGCGCGCTGATCGGCATCCCAGCCTTTGTGATGGTGATCGCATCGGCACCCCTTCAACAGGTGCCAATGTTTGTCGCTGGCGTCGCGCTGATCGGCTTTGGCGGCGGGCTGTTCGGCCATGGCACGCTGACTGCGACAATGAACTATGCGCCCAAGGATCAGATTGGGCTCGCGCTGGGCAGCTGGGGCGCGGCACAGGCGACGGCCGCAGGCGTTGGCGCGGCGCTGGGCGGATTCTTGCGCGATGTCGTCAATCCCGCCGGCCTCGCGCTGCCATGGCAACCGGCAGCGACCGGTTACATCCTTGTTTATAGCCTGGAGATCATGTTGCTCATCGCCACGCTGGCCACGATGCTGCCCCTTCTCCACTCGGGACGCCGGGCACCCGCATAGAGAAAGGGGCAGGGATGCTGGATCCCTGCCCCTTTTTCATTTTAGCCTTATACGCTGCCCGAGCAGCGCCGATGACTATTTCGCTGCTTCGTTCGTTGCCATGGCATCGGCGGCCGGTGCCATTTCTGCTGCTGGTTCAGCAGCAGCTGGTGCAGCAGCAGCCGGAGCTTCTACTTTCGATGCACCCTGCCAGAATGTATCGACCCATGTCGTATGCGTCATGATCGACGCATGAACGAGCAGTGATGCCGTCACAAAGGCAATGAAGAACAGCGGTAGACCGACATTAGGGCTGACATACAGCCAGATACGTCCTTCTTTCATCGTCAGTCCTCCCGATCAATGCATCCAAGGGGAATAGATAAATGCCAGAACATGCGCGGCGATCGCGATGCCAGCATAAATCCGGGTCCCCCACATCAGGCCTTCTTGAATTTCTTCGGCCTGTTTTGGCGTGAGCCCGGTCGGATAGACCATGTCACTATCGTCTGCCATTTTTTACCACCCTCTCTCGGGACATCAGACGGTCATTGTGCAGAAAGTGTCCCATCATCCAGCACGACCGAAAGGCGACCCGAAGGCCGTCATCCACAGATGCGATCGACGCCACGATATCGCCCGGCCAGCCCCGAAACGACCCGTACAAATCCGCACAAGTGTCTAGTTATCTTAACAATGGAAAGTGTCAATTCTTCGTGACGTTTTGGTGGCAGTCCAGCTGCCCCAATCATCAGACGAGGCGGCTCTGCCGGACAGCTGCGGCGATGAAGCTCGCGAACAGCGGGTGGGGATCGAATGGCTTGCTCTTCAGCTCAGGGTGGAACTGCACGCCGACGAACCAGGGATGATCGGGGCGTTCGACGATCTCGGGGAGCATGCCATCGGGTGACATCCCCGAAAACACCAGCCCGCCCTTTTCAAGCATGTCCCGGTAGCCCGTGTTGACTTCATAGCGGTGGCGGTGGCGTTCGCTGATTTCCGCCGCACCATAGATTGACGAGACAACGCTGTTGCCGTCGAGCCTGGCGGGATAGGCCCCCAACCGCATCGTCCCGCCGAGATCGCCGCCCTCCTCCCGCTCCTGCAGGCCGTCCGCGCTCATCCATTCGGTGATCATGCCGACAACGGGTTCAGCCGTCGGGCCGAATTCAGTCGAGCTCGCATCGGCAACGCCGCCGAGATCGCGCGCGCCTTCGATACAGGCCATCTGCATGCCGAAGCAGATGCCGAAATAGGGAATTTCACGTTCGCGCGCGAACCGCACGCTGGCAATCTTGCCTTCCGCCCCACGCTCGCCGAACGCACCCGGGACAAGGATCGCATGTAGGGGCTCAAGCCGCGCGGCTACGTCGCTATCCGGTTGCTCGAACAGCTCTGCATCGATCCATTCGATGTTGACCTTCACCCGATTGGCGATGCCGCCATGGACCAGCGCCTCGTTCAGCGACTTATACGCATCCTGCAGGCCAACATATTTGCCAACCACCCCAACCGTCACTTCACCTTCGGGATTGGTTAGCCGGTCGACAATATTGGTCCAGCGCGACAAATCTGGCGCGCTACCGGGGACGATATCAAAAGCGCGCAGAACCTCTGAATCTAGCCCCTCCGCGTGATATTGCATCGGCACCGCATAGATGCTCGCGGCGTCGAGCGCGGGGATGACCGCTTCCTTGCGGACGTTGCAGAACAGCGCGATCTTCGCGCGATCGCTCTCCGGCAGGGGATGCTCGCAACGACAGACGAGCACATCGGGCTGGACGCCCAGCGCGGCGAGTTCACGCACCGAATGCTGGGTCGGCTTGGTCTTCAGCTCCCCCGCTGCGGCGATATACGGCACCAACGTCACATGGATGCTGACCGATTGGCCGCGGCCCAGATCATTCCGCAATTGGCGGATCGCCTCAATAAACGGCAGCGACTCGATGTCCCCCACGGTCCCGCCGATTTCGCACAGCACAAAATCGACATCATCGGTCTGCGCCTGGGCAAAGGCCTTGATGGCGTCGGTCACGTGCGGAATGACTTGAACGGTCGCGCCCAGATAATCACCGCGCCGTTCGCGCTGAATGATCGTCTGATAGATTCGGCCAGAGGTGATATTGTCCGACTGGCGGCTCGGCACCCCGGTGAACCGTTCATAATGGCCAAGATCGAGATCGGTCTCGGCACCGTCATCGGTCACATAGACTTCGCCGTGCTGATAGGGCGACATCGTGCCGGGATCGACGTTAAGATACGGATCGAACTTGCGAATCCGAACGGAATAGCCCCGCGCCTGCAGCAAAGCAGCAAGGCTTGCCGCCATGAGACCCTTGCCAAGCGAGGAGACCACGCCGCCGGTGATGAAAATGAACCGCGCCATGGGAGAAAACGCCTAGCGTTGAAATGCCGTCGCCGACAAGCACCCGACTCATGCCGGGTACCCAAAAAATCGAAAGAACCGGGAATTATTGCTCCAGCGGAATAACGCTGTTGCTTGCGGGCGCGGCCGCATTGCCGGAACCCGCTGCTTCGGATGCGGCGGCTACGGCGGCAGCAGAAGGAGCCTCACCCAGGGTCGGCGCCGGTGCCCCAGGCGCTGTAATTGGTGCGCTTGTGGGCCGCGCCAATGTCGTATCAACTGACTGTGCGTGCCGCGAGGCCGCCAAAAAGGCGAGCACAATGCTCAATGATACAAACAGCGTCGCCAGGATCGATGTCGCCCGCGTCAGAAAATCGGCGGCACCGCGCGCCGACATCAGGCCAGCCGGGCTACCGCCCATCCCCAGCCCGCCACCTTCCGATCGCTGCATCAGGATAACGCCAACAAGGGCTGCGGCCACCAGGGCGTGAACGACGAGGAGAAAGGTGAAAAACATAAGCGGGCTGAATTTTCCAGAAAGAAGCTCAAGCCGGGCACATAGGCGCGCACCGCGATGTGATCAACCGGGTGATCAACTGAGTGGTCAACCGGCATGATCGTTAGCATTCGCGCAAATCGTCGCTGAAGTGAAACTACCCGCAGGATTACGCGTTGAGCCGATATGCCCATTCTTCAGAAATTGGTAACAACGCCATGCAGCTAACCACCATCCCGCCCCGCGCCATGCAGCCGGAAGTGGCTGGCCTTCACCACTGGATGACGGCACTGATTGATTATGTCCGATCAGGCGAACCCGATCTTACAAATCGCCAGATGGCTCTTTTGATGGTCGTATATCTTCAAGTCGGGCCGCATACAGTACGCGGCTTGGCGCGCGGCCTGAATGTTTCTAAACCAGTAGTGACACGCGCCTTGAATAGGCTTGGGAGCCTCGGCTATCTGCGCCGGCAACGCGATGAAAGCGATAAGCGTAACATCTATATTGCGCGCACGATTGAAGGGGCCAATTTTCTTGAAGAGTTCGAGCATTTCCTCGGGGCAGAATCAGGGCTCTCCCCCCAATCGGGCACCGCATAAGAGCTTCGCGCTGGGTGGGCCCACCACCAAACTCGATCCACGAACAACGGCTGTCCGCGCCGATCTGGCTGATGTCCGACTCGCAGACCATGTTTTTGCGCCGCACTATGCCGCGCCCATGGCAATGACCGTGAAACGGCCCGGTTTTCTGCGCGCAACATCCGACAAAAATGGCGAAACGCTGGCCGAAATTATGCCCGGCGCAGTTTTCGAAGCGCTCGACTTTGCTGGCGATTCAGCCTGGGGCATCGCTGTCGATCTTGGTCTCGTCGGCTATGTCGATCGAAACATGATCGATTTTGTCGTCGCTGACGCTTAAGGCCGATGCCATGACCATTTCGGTTTTCATCGACGGTGCTGCCGGTACCACTGGCTTGGAAATTGGCGACCGTTTGGCGGCGCGCCGCGATCTTGCGCTGATCAGCCTGGATGACACGCAGCGCAAAGACACCGAAGCACGGCGCCAAGCGCTGAATGATGCCGATTTCGTGATTCTCTGCCTGCCCGACGATGCCGCCCGCGAGGCGGTTGCGCTGATCGACAATGACCGGACTCGGGTGATCGACGCCTCAACGGCTTTTCGGACGGCCGATGGCTGGACCTATGGCTTTCCAGAGCTGGAGCCGGGCCAGGCCAATGCCATTGCGACTGCCGCCCGCGTTAGCAACCCGGGCTGTTATCCCACGGGCTTTCTGGCGCTGGTCCGGCCATTGATCCGCGCCGGGTTGATCCCCGCAGATTGGGTGCTGAGCGTGAACGCGGTGTCAGGCTATTCGGGTGGCGGCAAATCAATGATTGCTGAATTCGAAGGCGGCGGCGAGACAACGGCCTTCCGCGCTTACGCCATGGCGCTTGCCCACAAACATGTGCCCGAAATGCAAAAACATGCTCGGCTCGCGCACCCGCCGCTCTTCCTGCCCGCGGTCGCCAATCGCTATCGTGGGATGGTTGTAGAGGTTGCCCTGCCCCTCCACGCTTTTCTCCGCCGCCCCAGCCTCGCCGCCTGTGAAGCGATGCTCCGCGACGTCTATCGCGACAGTCCGATCATCCGCCTGGCCGAAGGCGACGCCGCGCTGGTGCGGATCGAGGATGATGCGGAGACAGATCGCCTCACGATCAGGATCAGTGGCAATAGCGATCTTGGTCAGGCACGCCTCACCGCCACGCTTGACAATCTTGGCAAGGGTGCGGCCGGCGCGGCGGTCCAAAGCCTGAATATCATGGCGGGAATCGAGCCGACGACCGGGCTCAATTTGTGAAGGACAGCGCCACATGACTCGCCAGCCCGTGGCCAAGTTGCTGCTTTTTGGCGCAACGGGCGATCTTGCCCAGCGAATGCTGCTCCCATCGCTATTTGGGTTGCACGCTGATGGCCTGCTGCCCGATGGCTTGACGATTACCGGCACCGCACGATCAGACCATGACGACGATAGCTACCGGGCTTTCGCCGCCACCGCGCTCGCCACCTATCTGCCTGCCGATCGCAAGGATGAAGCGGTGATCGCCAGCTTTATCGAGCGAATAGGGTATCAGGCGCTCGATGCATCAACGATCGAAGGGTTTGCCGAACTGGCCGCCAAGATCGGCGATATCTCAGGCGGCCTGGCAATTTTCCTGTCGACCGCCCCCTCCCTGTTCCGCGCCACGATCAAGGGACTTGAATCAGCCGGTCTCGCAGGCGCCAATGTCCGCATCGGGCTCGAAAAGCCGCTCGGCCATGATCTCGCCTCAAGCTGCGAGATCAATGATGCCGTCGCGGAGGTGTTCAATGAGGAACAGACCTTCCGGATCGACCATTATCTCGGCAAGGAAACGGTGCAGAATATTCTGGCGCTGCGGTTCGGCAATACGCTGTTCGAGCCGATCTGGAATGCGCGGGGCATCGACAATGTCCAGATCACGATCGCCGAAACGGTCGGGCTGGAAGGGCGCGCCGGCTATTATGACGGTTCGGGCGCAATGCGCGACATGGTCCAAAACCATATGCTCCAATTGCTCGCGTTGATTGCGATGGAGCCCCCGGCGCGGTTTGACGGCACGTCGATCCGCGATGAAAAGGTGAAAGTGCTGCGGTCGCTTCGCCCGATCAGCGTGGCCGACGCCCCGGCGCTGACAGTGACCGGCCAATATACTGGCGGCGCTGTCAACGGGGAGATCGTGCGCGGCTATGCCGATGAACTGGAGCGCCCCTCAACGACCGAGACATTTGTCGCGATCAAGGCCAATGTCGATAACTGGCGCTGGCAGGGCACGCCCTTTTACCTGCGCACCGGCAAACGACTGCCAGCGCGCCAATCAGAAATTGCTATCCAGTTCAAACCCGTCCCGCATTCGATGTTCGCGGCGCGCGGCGGCAAGCTTCAACCGAACACCTTGGTCATCCGGCTGCAACCAGACGAATATGTCCGCCTGTTGGTGATGGCTAAGGAACCGGGGCTCGACCGCGAAGGCGTCCGGCTGCGCGAAGTGCCACTCGACCTTAGCCTGGACACGCAATTCGCCGGATCGCGGCGCCGGATCGCCTATGAACGGCTGTTGCTCGATCTGATCGAGGGGGATCCGACCCTTTTCGTTCGCCGCGATGAGGTGGAAGCGCAGTGGCAATGGATTGATGGCATCCGTGCCGGCTGGGTCGCCAATGATGTGAAGCCAAAATCCTATGCCGCTGGCAGCTGGGGCCCGTCCGCCGCGGTTGCCTTGACCGAGCGTGATGGCGCGAGCTGGCATGATGATTGACGCACGCGCATAAAAATTCATCGTCTGCCGGGACTTGATCCGGGGTATTGTGCCACAAGCCGAGCGTTGATGGCACGACATGCCGGGGGGACTCGGCCCGACGCTTTCAAAACCAACGGAGCGACTATGACCGAGATTGAATGGTGGGACTATGAAGACGCCGATGAAATGGCCGATGCAGTGTCGGGCGATGCGGCGTTCATCATCGAAAGCGCCATCGATGCGCGCGGTGCGGCCGTCATCGCGCTGCCCGGTGGCAAGACCCCGCTGGCCATTTATGAAAAGCTTGCCAAGGCCAAGCTCGACTGGAAGCGCGTAACGATCCTGCCGACCGACGATCGGCTGGTGCCAATGGGCGACGCGCTGTCGAACATCACCGCCATCGCCAAGGTATTCCTGCCCAAAGGGGTCCGCGTCTTGCCGATTACCAGTGAGGCTGCGGCTGACTACAAGGCCGCTGGTCGCGCGGCAGATGCGCGCTTGCAGGATGTCCATTGGCCGCTCGATCTATGCGTGCTCGGCGTAGGCGCCGACGGGCATACCGCGTCGATCTTCCCAGGTCCTGATTTCGATGAAGCGGTGAATGGTCCCAAGGAGCGCCGTGCCGTTGGTGTGATGCCAGGCGATCTGCCCGCCGAAGCGCCAGTTGCGCGCGTCACCCTGACCCGCGAGGCGATTATTGCGTCGCGCGCGTTGATGATCGCGGTGACCGGGCAAGCGAAGCGCGATATCATTGAGCGCGCGATCAAGGACGGGCCGATGTCGCCCTATCCGATTGGTCGCATTCTGGCCGATGTCGAATTGCCCGTGGATATTCACTGGAGCGCATAAAATGGCCCTGCATCCTGAGATCGCTGCCGTTACCGACCGGATTATCGAGCGATCGCGCCCGACGCGTGAGGCCTATCTCGCGCTGATCCGGGCCGAACGCGAAGGCGGTGTCGACCGGCCGATCCTGGGGTGCGCGAACTTGGCGCATGGCTTTGCCGGGACCGAGGAGGATCGCGAGACGCTGAAGGCGGGGCGCGCCATGAACATTGGCATTGTCACCGCGTATAACGACATGCTCTCAGCGCATGCGACCTATTATCGTTACCCCGAACAGATGAAGATCTGGGCGCGCGAGGCGGGCGCGACAGCGCAGGTCGCGGGCGGCGTGCCGGCCATGTGCGACGGCGTGACGCAGGGTTTTCCGGGCATGGAGCTGTCGCTGTTCAGCCGCGACACGATCGCGCTGTCGACCGCGATTGCGCTTAGCCATGGCATGTTTGAAGGCGCCGCCTTACTCGGCATTTGCGACAAGATCGTCCCCGGCCTGTTGATGGGCGCGCTTCGGTTCGGGCATCTGCCGATGATCTTCATCCCCGGCGGGCCGATGCGCAGCGGCATTTCGAACAAGGAAAAGGCGCATACCCGCGAGCTATACGCCGAAGGCAAGGCGAGCCGCGAGGAGCTGCTTGAATCGGAAATCGCCGCTTATCATTCCAAGGGCACCTGCACCTTTTACGGGACGGCCAACTCCAACCAGATGATGATGGAGATGATGGGCCTGCACATGCCCGGCGCCGCCTTCGTCAACCCAGGCACCAAATTGCGTCAGGAATTGACCCGCGCCGCCGTCCACCGCCTTGCGGAGATTGGCTGGGCGGGCGCCGATTACCGGCCACTGGGCGAATGCGTTGATGAAAAGGCGATCGTCAACGCGGCGATCGGCTTGCTGGCGACCGGCGGGTCAACCAACCATTTGATCCATTTGCCCGCCATTGCAGCGGCAGCCGGGATCGTCATCGATTGGGAGGATTTTGATCGCCTGTCGCGCACCATTCCGCTCATCACCCGCGTCTATCCCAATGGGTCGGCCGACGTGAACGGGTTCGAGGATGCTGGCGGGATGCCTTTTGTCATCCGCGAATTGCTGGGTGCTGGCTTGCTCCACGGCGACATCGTCACCGTCGCTGGCGATGATCTGTCCGCTTATGGCCTGAAACCGGTGATTGAAGACGACAGGCTTGCCTGGATCGATCCCGGCCCAAGCAAGGATGAAACGATCGTCCGTCCGGCCAACAACCCCTTTTCGGCCGAAGGCGGCTTCCGCATTCTCACCGGCAATCTTGGCCGTGCCTGCATCAAAGTGTCGGCCGTCGAGCGCGCCCGCTGGACGATTGAGGCCCCTGCCCGTGTGTTCGAAGACCAGGCATCGGTGCAGGCGGCCTTCAAGGCAGGCGAACTCGACCGGGACGTCGTGGTGGTGGTGCGCTTCCAGGGCCCACGCGCCAATGGCATGCCCGAACTGCACAAGCTGACCCCCCCACTGGGCGTTTTGCAGAATCGCGGGTTCAGGGTGGCGCTGGTCACCGATGGCCGCATGTCGGGCGCCAGCGGCAAAGTGCCGTGCGCGATCCATGCCAGCCCGGAGGCACTCGGCGATGGACCGCTCGCCAAAGTCCGCGACGGCGACATCATCCGGGTCTGCGCCGAAACCGGCCAGCTCGACGCATTGGTCGACCCCGCCGAATGGGCATCGCGCGACCATGTTGCCGCCCCTGCCTGGGCCAGTGGAACGGGCCGTGAGCTGTTCGCGATGTTTCGCCATGGCGCGAATGAAGCGGAAAAGGGCGCGAGTGCGATGCTGGCGGCGATGGGCGCATGACCCAGGTTGTCTCGGTCGATATTGGCGGCACGCATGCCCGCTTCGCCATTGCCGAAGTGGCGGGTGGCCGTGTGGTCTCGCTTGGCGAACCCGTGACGCAAAAGACCGCCGAGCATGCCAGCCTGCAAACCGCCTGGCAGGCCTTTGGCGCACAGCACGGCGCGCCCCTGCCCCGCGCTGCCGCGATCGCCGTCGCCTCGCCGATCGGTGGCGATATCATCAAGCTCACCAACAATCCGTGGATCATCCGGCCAGCGCTGGTGAAGGAACGGCTCGACGTCGATGACTTCATTTTGATCAACGATTTCGGCGCGATTGGCCACGCCGTCGCGCAGGTCGGGCCCGAGGATTTTCTCCACCTCTGTGGCCCCGACGCGCCCTTGCCCGATCATGGATCGATCACCGTCTGCGGTCCCGGCACCGGGCTGGGCGTCGCGCAAGTGTTGCAAGTGCCCGGCGGCTATCATGTCATTGAGACAGAGGGCGGGCATATGGACTTCGCCCCGCTTGACGGGCTGGAGGACTCCATCCTGAAGCGGTTGCGCAAGACCTTCACTCGTGTGTCGGTGGAGCGGATATGTTCGGGGCCTGGCATCGTGGCCATCTATGAGACGCTCGCTGAGATTGAAGGGCGCGCGGTGCAGCGGCTTGATGACAAGACGATCTGGACGATGGCGCTCGATGGCAGCGACAGTCTGGCGCTGGCGGCGCTCGACCGCTTCTGCCTGGCGCTGGGCGCGGTGGCGGGCGATCTGGCGCTGGCGCATGGCCCGCACGGCGTTGTGATTGCCGGTGGGCTGGGCCTTCGCCTTAAGGATAAGCTCGTCAAATCGGGCTTCGAACAGCGCTTCACCGCCAAAGGGCGCTTCCAGAACTTGATGCGGTCCATCCCCGTCAAGCTCATCACTCACCCGCAACCGGGCCTGTTCGGCGCGGCGGCGGCCTTTGCGCAAAGGCATGCCCAATGACCGACCCAATGAGCCAAAGTGCGACGATCGACCAAATCATGCGCACCAGCGCCGTCATCCCGGTGCTGGTGATTGACGATGCCGCCACCGCCCGCCCGCTAGCGGCAGCCTTGGTGGCAGGTGGCCTGCGCGTGCTGGAGGTAACATTGCGCACCCCCGCCGCGCTGGAGGCGATCCGTGAAATGAAGCAGGTGCCCGGCGCGATCGTCGGGGCCGGCACGGTGGTGAATGCCGATCAATTCGCTAGCGCAATGGCGGCAGGCGCCGAGTTCATCGTCTCCCCCGGCCTGACCGAGCGGCTCGCTCGTCCCATCATCGACAGCGGCGTCCCCTTTCTGCCCGGTGTCGCCAATGCTGGCGATATCATGGTGGGCCTCGACCTTGGCCTCACCCATTTCAAATTCTTCCCCGCTGAAGCGAATGGCGGCCTGAAGGCGCTAAAGGCCCTCGCCGGGCCGTTCTACCAGTGCAAATTCTGCCCGACCGGGGGAATTAGCGAATCCACTGCCCCAGAATGGCTGGCGTTCGAGCCGGTGCTGTGCGTCGGCGGCAGCTGGGTTACCCCCAAAGGGGCGGACATGGCCGCTGTGACAACGCTTGCAAACGCTGCCAGCGGGCTGCGCGGATAATCGGGCAGCCCGCTGGCCGTCACTCTTCGACCGGTGCTGATCTCAGGCACCAATAGCCGACGATTGGTCAGGACATCGACGGCCGGCCCCAGCCTGTTAGCCAGAAATCATCGCCCGACCCTGGGGCCTCAATAATGGCGGCAGAATTCGGGTTTGTCGTTGCTGAGCCCGCAACCGCGATCCGTTTGCGCGCGGATGCTGGCACAGTTGTTGTGCACGCTACATTGTGAGCTGAGCCCGGGCGTTACCGCATCGCACCGATGCCCAAGCCGCTGGGCAGAGGCAAAGCCGATCTCACTGACGCAACTGCGTGAGTGCGGAATGTCAGGCGCGTAGCGATCATGACCAGGATGATCGCGGCGATCATGCTTCTTCACGATAACCTTCACGGGACGGTGCCATTGCTTGGCATGCGGGTGCCACGGACGATCGGAACGTTGCCACGGCGTGGCTGGCTTCTGATAGCCATCGAGGTAACGATTATAGGCAGCGGCGACGCAGCCCGCATCCTCACAGGCATTGCGTTCGCTCACAAAGGCATTTTGCTGGGCAGCAAGAACGCTCAGCCGCTCTGGCGAGGCGCTACGGTTCGCCGCTTCCCATTGCAGCGCGAGCCGACGGTGCAGCAGTCCGAGTTGATCATGTTCGCAGACCAGCCATTGCGCGCGCCGCAGCGATCCCGAGCAGGCAAAATCCAGCGATAGCCAGGCGTCAGGCGGCGGGACATTCTCGTCATAGCGAAACCGCGATTGCCGCTTCAATTCGGCAATCCGCGCGCGCTCCCGGTCTTCCCGCTGGCGCGCCAGCCGGTCTTCATAGGCACGCCGTTCATAGCTGCGCTGGTTAGCGTCACGGGAATAATCCGCGTTTCTATACCAATCACAGCTATTTAGGCCGATCAGCATTAGCAACAGCATGAGCTTTTTCATCGGGAGACCTTCCGAATCGCCGAGCTGGCGTCATGACGTCACTTTTTCATGAAACCGGCCTGTACGAAAGCTGAATTACTGACCCAGGCGGAATGTTCCTCGCCGTCGGGAATCGCAGATGCAAGCGCACCCCACCTGCCATCATTCGATCCGGTTCGTTGCGCCAGCTGCGCCTGGGTAATACCCAAAGGCACGCAAATGATCGAGGTAAAAGCGATAGCGCGGGCGGCGACGGCGTTGCGTGAGGTACGGGCGGCGGATGGCGACGCACGCCCTAAAATGGAGCGGGAAACTTATACAGCAGCGTCACACGCTGGATGTTGCGATCGTTTTCCAGCACCACCTCTATCTCCCAATACCACTTGCCAAGCCCTTCGGGGAAGTAAGTCAGGCGAATTGGCTGCCAGAGACGATTGTCGGTTGGGACACGCGTGAAACTCCAGACTTTCTGGAACGGCAGGTCCAGAAATGCCTTTCGGGGCGATATCTTTGTCGCGGCGTTTGACGCCATTGATCCCGCCAACAGGTCGAATGGCACAAACGCATTGGCCGTCATCCGACGTTGCGCGTCTTCCAATCTTCTAACTAGGGTAGCCGCCTCCTCTTCAGTTAATCCTTGGAGGTGCGGCTTGGTTGGAGCTGCTGAAGCGGTCGCCAGCTGAGCTGACTGCGCGAGGGCAACCGAGGGGTGCAGGAATAGGCCGACAACAACAACAACAACTTGCCAAATAGTCATCATCGCCTCCTCAGTGAGCGCTCTCGCCTTGGCCAAGCAGCGATCCGCCCTATCGTTCGCCGCGTGCCCGGCGAATAGCATACCATTTCTGCACATTGGCGTTGTGCTGGTCGAGCGTGTCCGCAAACACATGCCCGCCCGTGCCGTCTGCCACAAAATATAGCGCAGTCGATGGCGCCGGGTCGAGCACCGCGTCGATGCTGGCGCGCCCCGGGTTGCAGATCGGCCCGGCGGGAAGGCCCGTCATCGCATAGGTATTATAAGCGTTCACCGCCTGCACCTCTGAACGCAGGATCCGCCGCCCCAGCGGCTTGCCCTTGGTGATCGGATAAATGATCGTCGGATCGGCCTGCAGCATCATCCCGCGCTTCAGCCGGTTCGAATACACCGCCGCGACCGTGCGACGTTCAGATGCCTTGCCGGTTTCCTTCTCGACGATGGAAGCAAGGATCAACGCCTCACGCGGCGTCGTCACCGCGATGCCGGGCTTGCGATTGTCCCAGGCTCTGGCGAGATATTTCAGCATCGCGCGCTGCATCCGATCAAGCACGCCCTGGCGGGTATCACCGCGTTGGAAGCTGTAACTGTCGGGCAGCACGGTTCCCTCGATCGGCACGGCGACGTCACCCACCAGGCCGCTTGCCGCCATCAGCCGCTCCTGGACTACCACTGAGGGCAAGCCTTCTGGAATCGTCACAAAGCGTTGGAGCGTCTTCCCGCCTTGCAGCAGCTTCAGAATATCAGCCTGGCTGAGATGTGCGGGCACGCGATATTCACCCGCCTTGATCGGCGCGCCCGACCCAAACACTTTGGCAAACAGCTTGAACCGGGCGGCCGAGGGAATCATGCCCGCCGCTTCCAGCCGATCAGCGGTGCCAGACAGCGTTGCGCCTTCAGCCACCTGGAACGTCGCGTTTCTGGGCGTCGGTCCCGGGCCACCCCAATCCTGCACCAGCAGGAACAGCGCACCGATTGCAACAAGGACCACGATCAGGCCGAAACAGCCGAGTTTGCGCATGCTAGCCCTTTTTTCGTTTCAGCCGATCGACCGGATCAGATTGCCTTCATCACCAGGCTGGCATTGGTACCACCAAAACCAAAGCTGTTGTTGAGCACTGCTTTTACCTGCCGCTCCTTGGCGACATGCGGCACCAGATCGACGCCTTCGCAGCCATCGCTTGGGTCATCCAGGTTCAGCGTCGGCGGCACTATCTGGTCGCGCATCGCCAGAATGCAGAAAATGCTCTCCACAGCGCCCGCGCCACCGAGCAAATGCCCGATCGCGGATTTGGTCGAACTCATCGACAAGGTGCCGATCGCATTGCCGAACAGGCGGCGAACCGCGCCCAGTTCCAGCTCATCGCCCAGCGGGGTCGAGGTGCCATGCGCATTGATATAGTCGATATCGCCAAGCGACAGGCCTGAGCGCTTCATCGCCATCTGCATCGACCGGAACGCCCCTGCGCCCTCCGGATGCGGTGCGGTGACGTGATAGGCATCGCCCGACATGCCGTAACCGACGATCTCGGCATAGATCTTCGCGCCGCGCGCTTTGGCGTGTTCATATTCCTCAAGGCAAACGATACCAGCGCCTTCGCCCATCACAAAGCCGTCGCGGCCCTTGTCATAGGGGCGGCTGCCCCGTTCCGGTGCGTCGTTAAACCCGGTCGACAGCGCGCGGGCCTGCGAAAAGCCAGCGATACCAATCGGGCAGATCGCGCCTTCGGCCCCGCCGGCGAGCATCACATCGGCATCGTCAAGCATGATCATCCGCGCGGCATCGCCAATCGAATGCGCGCCCGTCGAACAGGCGGTGACCACCGCGTGGTTGGGCCCCATCAGGCCGTATTTTATTTGCACCTGGCCCGAGATCAGATTGATCAGCCGACCATGCACGAAATGCGGGGAAACGCGGCGCGGCCCCTTTTCATGAAGCACGATCGATTCGCTGGCGATGCCCGGCAAACCGCCGATTCCCGAACCGATCGAGCAACCGGCGCGCAGCCGTTGTTCTTCGGTCATATCGGTCAGACCGGCATCTTCCAGCGCCTGGCCAGCGGCGTCGATGCCAAAAATAATGAACGGATCGACCTGGCGCTGCACCTTGTGGTCAACGCGCTTGCCGGGATCAAAGCCATACGCATGGTCGGCCGGCTTCACCTCACAGGCATAGCGGCAGACATAATCGGTCGCGTCAAAGCGCGTGATCATTCCCGCGCCAGACTTTGCGGCCAGAATGTTGGCCCAGGCTGTTTCGACATCCGCCCCTAGCGGGGTGACAAGTCCAAGCCCGGTGACGACAACACGGCGCATGGCAATCTCCGTTCTTGCTTCAAATACCAAAGCGGCCCCCCAACCCCGGAAAACCCTGGGACGAGGAGCCGCTCAGTCGTTTCGGCCCCACAGGGCCAGGGGGCTGTCCGGGCGTATCGCTCGCGCGATGCTGCCCTGAATGCTCAGCCCTTATGCTCGTCAATATAGGTGATCGCATCCTTGACGGTGCCGATCTTCTCAGCCGCATCGTCAGGGATCTCGACCCCGAATTCTTCCTCAAACGCCATCACCAGCTCGACGATATCAAGGCTGTCGGCGCCCAGATCATCGATGAAACTTGCATCTTCGGTGACCTTTTCGGTCTCGACGCCGAGATGCTCGACGACGATCTTCTTCACGCGATCGGCAGTCTCGCTCATGCTATCTTCCCTCTTGTAGCGTTGGGTGTTTGTAATCCTGATCGCACGTAGAACGCGTTGCCGGACCTTGCAAGGGGGGAGCCGTCACCGCACCGCAGCGATATGATATTAGCCCCCCGATAATGGCGCATTACAGCATCGCCATGCCGCCATTCACATGCAGCGTCTGGCCAGTGACATAGCCTGCCTCGCGGCTCGACAGATAGACGACGGCGGCACCAATATCAGGGCCTTCGCCCATATGCCCCGCCGGGATGCGGGCATTGAGCGCTTCTTTCTGGGCATCGGGCAGCCCATCCGTCATCGCGGTCCGGATAAAGCCGGGCGCAACGCAATTGACGGTGATTCCGCGGCTAGCCAGCTCCTGGGCAAGCGCCTTGGACATCGCCGTCAGCCCGCCTTTGGAGGCCGCATAATTGGCCTGACCGGGGTTACCCGTCGCCCCCACAACCGACGTTATCGAGATGATCCGGCCAAACCGCGCCTTCATCATCGGTCGTGCCGCGGCGCGCGCGAGCCGAAAGGCCGCTTCCAGATTGACGCGGATCACCTGATCCCATTCGTCATCCTTCATCCGCATCACCAGATTGTCGCGCGTCAGCCCGGCATTATTGACGAGAATATCCAGCTTGCCGCCAAGCGCCTCAACCGCTTGACCGACCAGCGCGTCGACCGCGCTGCCATCTGACAGGTCGCACGGCACGGCAACATGATCACCGCACAAACTTGCCCGAAATGCCTCCAGCTTGTCGACATTCGATCCCGACACAGCCAGCCGAGCGCCCTGCCCCGCCAATGCCTGCGCGATCGCCGAACCAATCCCCCCCGAAGCACCAGTCACCAACGCCGTCATACCAGTTAGGTCGAACATTTTACTCTCCGAAGTGAAAATTTAGTTCGCGCAGAGACGCGGAGACGCAGAGGGATAGTGATTGTTGACAAGTCGCCGCACCCCTTCTTTTAGGGTCGCCCCGCCAAAGTTTACCAACAACCCAACGGGCTGTTTCGTTAGCCTGAGATATGTAAGCAATTGCTTGGCATGCGCAGCATTTATGCGTTCGACAGATTTGATTTCGACGATTAGTCGTTGGTCGATCAGCAAATCGATCCGGAACGCTGCGGGAAATTGCAAACCCTCAAATTCGATATCGGTCGGCACCTGCCGTAAGACATCATAGCCCATTGCCTCAAGCTTTGCAGCAAGCACGATTTCATAAACGCTTTCGAGCAAACCCGGCCCTAATTCGCGATGAATCCGCATTGAAACATCGATGACGTCTCCGGTGATGAGATCGATATCCTTCAAAGCCACCTCTCTGCGTCTCCGCGTCTCTGCGCGAACAAACAAATTTCAATTCTGCCTAAATCGTCTTCGCCAGCGCCTCGATATCGGCCATCGTCACCACCCCAATTGCCTCGGCGTCTTCAACAGTGCGCTTCACCATCGGCGCCAGCACTTTTCCGCCAAATTCGACAAAACTATCGACCCCCGCCGCATGCATCGCCAGCATCGTTTCCCGCCAGCGCACCACGCCGGTTACCTGATCGACCAGCCGCGCACGGATCTCGTCAGGTACCGTGATCGGGGCGGCCAACACATTGGCGAACACCGCAACCAAGGGCGTGTCGATCCGCGCCGCCTTCAGCGCATGCAGCATCAGATCAGCGGCGGGTTGCATCAGACTGCAATGAAAAGGCGCGGATACGCTCAGCATCATGCCGCGCTTGGCCCCCATATCCTTGGCCATGGCCACTGCCCGCTCGATCGCGCCGATATGGCCGGACAGAACGACCTGGCCGGCGGCGTTATCATTGGCGACGGCGCACACTTCACCCTGCGCCGCTGCATCGGCGATCGCCTGAGCTTGTTCCAGCGTCGCCCCCAGCAGCGCCGCCATCCCGCCAAGACCGACCGGCACTGCATTCTGCATGGCCCGACCGCGAATCTTGAGCAACCGCGCCGTCAGCGACAAACTCATCGCGTCCGCCGCGCACAAAGCGGTATATTCGCCCAGCGAATGCCCGGCCACGAACTGTGCTTTTTCGGAAATGCGGATGCCGCCTTCGCGCTCCAGCACCCGCAACGTCGCAATCGCATTCGCCATGATCGCCGGCTGCGCGTTCTCCGTCAGCGTGAGCTCGTCTTCGGGCCCTTCGGTCATCAGCTTGAACAGGTTCTGGCCGATCGACTCATCGACCTCCTGAAAGACTTCGCGGGCGATTGGGCTGGCATCGGCCAGCGCCCGGCCCATGCCGACTGCCTGGCTACCTTGCCCGGGAAAGAGAAAAGCGCGGATGGTCCTAGCTCCTGATTGCCGCTCGAAGCGGCCCCGTTAGGAGCGTGGCGCCAGACTGGCAAGCATTGCAGCGTCAGCGCGGCGTGCGCACCAGCAGCATCGTTTGATTTGGCGCGAACATCCGCCGCTGCAACGGCGACGGGACAAATGCGCGGCCGCCCACTGAATCAATCAGCCCGCCAAGCGGCGTTGGCGGGGAAGGATACCGCGCCAGCACAACTCCAGCTGGCGCGATCGATTGCGGTGCCAGGACCAGCCCGCCCGGCAATGCCGGCACCGGGCGAAGATTTGCCCGGCCCGCAAAGCGCATCGGCAGCGCTGCCCGGCGCACCATGACGGGGTCGCCGCTGATCATTTCTGCCGGATGGGCTTTGCTGGCGGCGAGCAGCGCCTCCATTTCCCAGCGCGGATGGGCATTGCCCACGCTCAGCATCAGCAGGTTGATCGCGATCATGCCCCCGAGCAGCGGCCATCGCCACCACCCGCCTGACCGCCCCATCCACAGTGCGACGAGGATGATCGCCAAAATGGCAGGCAGCATGAAATAGCGGGGATTGAGCACCAGTTTTTCGGTCAACACCGCAACCAGCAGAAAATCCGCCGCCGCCATCGCCGCCAGCACGATCATCGGCCCGGCGCGTCCAGCCGGCAGCAGATTTTGTCGGTTGATCAGGACCGCCAGGCTCGCAACCCAGAACAGTAGGCCGAAGTCATCATTGATGAACAACACCAGCACCGGATCAATCGCGGGGTGCAGCAGGAAATTGCCCTCATGATTGGCGGCACGATCAATGTGAGAATCATGATGAAAGGCGATGTCGTAACGGCGCAGGGGGTCGCCGGTGAGCAGCCATTGGAACAGCGCCTCGCCTCCCAATATCAGCACTAACCCCAGGCCAGCGGCGATCAAACTCCCGCGCGAAACGGGTCTGCCGATCAGGAACAGCGGCCCCATCGCCACCAGCGACAGCAACGATGTTTCACGACAAAGGATCGCGGTGCCGAATAGGACACCAGCGGCCAATCCGCGCAGCATCGCCGCCCGCCCCACGCCGCCTTCGCCGAGCAGCCACGCTCCCCCCAGCAATAGCATCGTTTCGAGCAGGTCGACCCCCACGGTCGTCGCGTTGCTGACCACGACCGGCAAGGTCGCTGCGAGCAGTGCCGCGATCCAGCCGGTGCGCGCCCCTCCAATCCGGGCAGCGAACAAGCCAACCATCGCGATCAATGCGGCATACCAGAGCAACGCCGTCGCTGCGAAGGCTGTAAAATTCCGCCCGAACAGCATCAGCATCCCGGCAAAGCTCCACAGCAGCGGAAACCGTGTCGCCCAGTGGTTATCGCCGGCAAAGGGAGGATCGGTCAGCCACTGTTCGGCGCCGACAAAATACAGCGAATCATCCGACGCGATAAACCCGGTCCAGCCGATCGTCAGCGCCGCCACCATCGCCAGCGCCAGCAGCACGATCGCCCCGGCATGGTCCTGCCGCCGCCATGATTTCCCCTGATCCATCCTGTCAGGCGTAGCGAAAAAGGGTGGATCCTTGCTTAATTTCCGAACGATACCGGCAACCAAGGCAAAACTGCTGACGTCATGCAGTCATTTGCTCGCCATTCGAAATCCGTGCTGTTATGCTCGCGTCGCAACGAGAGGAAATCGGCCATGTTCCGGATGGGCTTGCGTGCGACATTACTGCTTTTCGCCTTATCGCTCCAGCCGGGCACGGCGGTTGCGCAGCAGCAGCCCTATAAATCCGCACCGGGCCCGGAAATCCTGCCCGATAATTTTCACGGCAAGGTCAGCTATTTCGGCAATCACAGCGGTGAAGTCATCGTCGAACGCACCGGCGAATCGCGCAAGACCAAGAGCGATTGCACCCGCCCCGATCAGCGCTGCCCCAAACGAATCGGGGGCAGCCTTCAGGTCGATCTGGAATTTGACGGCCTGGTAGTGCGCGGCAGCTTTCGCGGATCAGGCGGATTGCACGACAGCGGCCTGATCGGTCGCCGCCAGGGCGCGCAATGTCGCTTGTTCGATTTGACCGACGGATCGGTCTGGGCCGGCCATTGTGATCGCGATGGCTTTGTCGGCACCGTCAAAAGCGTACCTGGCGCAGCCACGCAAATGTCGCTGAATTTCGAAGTCGTCGGCACCAAGGTCAATGATTATGCCGAGCGGGATCGTCGTCGGCGTGAGGCTTTGGCCGCCCAGCGTCGCAGCGAATTTCTGCGCGCGGTGATTGGCAGCAATGCGCCAGTTGATGAGCGGTTTATCGCGGCCATTGAGCTTGATGCCTATAGCTGGCGCTATGACCGGTTGCGGGTAGAGACATTGCGGATCGTTCGGCGCAGCAAGGAGCGCGGCGGGCGATATCAAATCGAAGCAGAATTCGAATTGTCCAGCGGCGGTCGCGGATGGGCGCGCGCGCAGGTCGATCGCGAATCGGTGGTTTGTGTCGAATTTTGGGATGTTCAGGGCAAATGCCGCGCCATTAATCTGTCCCCGCAGCTTCCCGATCCAGAGCCCTATGACGATGATAAGCCCCTATCATCCTTTGTGATGCCAAAGGCGCTGCCGATTCCGCGTGAGGCCTATGGCGTCTGACCGCGCGGCTATCGCTACCTAAAGGGCGGCGATGACGCGGTGATGCTGGGGCCCCCGCATGGTGCGGTGCGGTCAGCAATCGGCCAAGATGAAGGACAAGACATGGCTCTTTATGAGCACGTGTTCCTTGCGCGCCAGGATCTGGCACAAGCGCAGGTGGACGCGCTGGCGGAAACCGCCACCAAGATCATCGAAGACAATAAGGGCAAGGTCACCAAGACCGAATCCTGGGGTCTCCGTTCGATCGCCTATCGCATCGCGAAGAACCGCAAGGCGCATTATGTGATGCTCGAAATCGACGCCCCCGCCGGTGTCGTCGCCGAACTCGAGCGCCAGACGCAGATTAACGAAGACATCATCCGCTACATGACCGTGAAGGTCGAAGCGTTGGAAGCCGGCCCGTCGGCAATGATGCGCAAGGGCGATCGTGACCGTGACAGCCGCCGTGGCGGTGAGCGCGGCGACCGTCCGGATCGTGGTGATCGCGGCGACCGTGGCGATCGCAGCGACCGCCCCCGTCGTGACTTTGACGGCGAATAAGGAGCATATAGACAATGGCACGCCCATTTTTCCGCCGCCGCAAGAGCTGCCCCTTCTCCGCGAAGGACGC
>NZ_NCGH01000044.1:0-6676 GCF_002281505.1 Sphingomonas sp. 28-62-20 | reverse complement strand
GTACTCTTTGATCGGGCTCTCAAAGAGGGAGAACGAACCGAAGCATGCCTCGCCACTTGCGCTCGACTAGATCGCCCCCTGTTGATTGCGTCCGTCGAAGACCAGGTCACTGGCCAGGATCAGTCGATCACGCGGATCGTCATCGCAGCCTTCAAGGATGAGGCCGGGTCAATCCAGGTGCTCCGCGATTGGGAGCTGCTAAAGCTGCTGAATAACCTTGGGCGCAGCGACACAATAATGCCTCCCGCCATAGACGGCAACGCACTGCGTGATCTTGAAGTGGTACTGCTCGACGCGATGACGAAACGAGTGACGCAGATTGCGGACATGATGAGCCGCCCAGGTCTGCGGAGCGAAATGATGCTGCTGCCTGAATACTGCCCGAGCACATAAGAACCCCGCAACGACGTAGCGTGTCAGCTCAAGAACGAAGCTGCCGATTGGACGCCGCGGTGGGTGGCGTCTGTCCAGTCTGTCGCTGCCTGACCCGGCCATATCAGAGCGATTCTCACCGCCAGAAACCGTCGCGCCTTTGGCCGTGCTGGTTGTCGTAGTTTTCGCGGGTGTCGTAGGCGCTCTTGCGGATACCCACTTCGACGCGCTGCCCCCCGACGTTGCGGATGTGGAGATCGCGCAGATCGACCTTGTTGCGCTGCGCCCAGTCCTTCGCCTCGCGCTCACTCCCAAAGGTCCCTGCGTCTTCGTAGTCAAATGCCATGTCTGTTCTCCTTCCTGATGATGATTTTGACGGCCCGTTTCAGGGGCTTTGCGCGACCCTTGTGCAACGGGAGAAAGGCATCGGCGCGCCGTTCCCTGAAAAGAGCCGCGCGCTGCGCCACCAGCCTCACAAAGGCGGCCGCGATCGTGCCGACCAGAACTGCGACAAGGATCATCAGACCTATCGCCACCAACTCGGCGGCCATTTTCTGGTCATCGAGGGCGGCTCGCAGATCAGCGCATCCCTGAACCCCGTGCGTGGTGAGATCGCAGACCACGAAGCTGTCCCCGCCAGCGGCACGCGCAATCTCCGAGAGTCCTGCCTCGTTCACCAGATTGGTCAGGGTCAGCTGCTGCGTGAGGTGAATCTCGAAATTGTCTGAAGGCGGCGTACCCGCTGCGGCATGGCCCATCTGTGTCACGATCTTCCTCCTATCGGCTGCGTTCGATGTTGCGTTCGGGAACGTCCAATTGCGGCGTTGCCCGAAGGCTCGCCGGATCAATCCGCGAGGCATTTGCTTGCCTGTCCTCGGGTGCCCTCAAATGATCGGGAATTGTGGGCCGAAACTCGCCAGCCTCGCGGCCGCTGCGCTTCGTCTCGACCTGCTTTTCGCCAAGGGTTTCAAGCGCGCTGGTCTTGTCGCCCGGGTTGCGGTCGATCTGCGCCAGGAGCCGATCGCGGTCGTTGGTGACGATGGTGATGTCATCACGCACCCGGGTCATCATGACCAGCGCCAGACGCTGGTTCGACAAATGTCGGGCTGATGAGTGCATCTCACCGATCGCCATGTCGCGGGTGTCGCCCTGCGCCTGATGCATGTTGATCGCATAGGCCAGCCCCATCCGCTCCAGCATGCGGTCATTCTGCTTGAGTTCTACGGTCTCGCCTGCCTTGTTCTCGAGCGTGACGATCCCATCCCTGATCCCGAGGATTGTCGCCTCCTCGGACTTCATCAGCCCCCTGGCATCATCCTTTTCGGTCCAGCGGATCTTGTCGCCTTCGTAGATTGTCTCCTTGTGCTTTTCGGAGAGCCTCAAGGCATCGCGTTTGTCCGAAGGGTCGATTGCCGCCGGATCGAATTTGATCAGCTTGCCGCTTTCATCGCGCAGCATGACCCGGCCCTTTGCGTCGATGCCTTCGACATCGTACCGGCCCCGAACAAGCCCTCCCGGGGCGTTCTGGCGCTTCACTTCGAGCAGCTGGCCCTTGCTGTAGGTCGAGGCATAGCGCAGCTCCTCGCGCGTCGCATGGGCCGGGAGGAGAGTGGTCAGCCTCAGCCCTTCCCCCTGGATCGCCCCTTCTGCCTTCAGGCCCTGCTGGACCATCCGGTTGAGTTCGCCGCGCGCCGCTCGTCCTGACGAATAAATCGCGGTTCGCTCGCGATCGTCCGGCGACAGCTCCAGCCATTTTTGAGCGGTGACCTTGAGGTGGTCTGCGCCTGCTTCCACGACGCGCTCGCCAAGCGAGGCAAAGCTTTCCTTGAACATGCCGGCGCGCACCAGGCCCGCCGCTTCTTTCATGTGCTCGGTGCGCTGCCGCAGACTTGTGTCTATGCGAGCCATTGCGGGGTTGTCGGACTGGATCAGCGAAAAGCTCTTGCCCGCCTCGATCGGCTGTAACTGGGCGCGGTCTCCAATCATGACCAGCTTTTCAACACCAAGCCGGTTGGCGATCGTGAGCAGGTCATTCATCGGCTTGTTCGCAACCAGCGACGCCTCGTCCAAGACCAGCACTTTGCCGCGCAAGGCTTCGCGCGATGCCTCGAACTTCGGACCCGAGCCCGCAAGCGCGGGCCGCAGATGCTCATTCACAAAGGATGAGACGGTTCTTGCTGCGATTTCCTGCCTGACGACCTCTCCGTCTGGCCCGCGGATCTCCGTCCCGGTTCGAAGATCGCTGACCATCTTGTTGGCAAAGGCGAGGCCGATCACCTCCCTTCCCTCCTGATGCGCCACGCTCGCAATTGCCGAGATGATCGTCGTCTTTCCGGCACCTGCGACACCCTGGATCACGACCGTGCGGTCCTTGCTGGCGAGCGCCAGTGTTCCGGCGGCAATCTGCTCAGCGTTGAGGTCATGAGTGCCTGCGACTTGCCGCAAGCGCCCGGGGGCCTCGGCGGCTTCGATGATGGCCTGGCCTGCATCCTTTCCCGCGGCGACATTGGCCAGCGTTGCCCGCTCGATCTCGACATGTTCGGGTGTGGTGTATTTCTCGGGCCGGCCATCGAGCCTGCCGCTCTTGCCCTCAAGCACCCTCCCGTCGGCCACCAAGACGCCGATCCGTGCTTCCACCCCGTCAGCGGTCACGCCCTTTACGCCGAGGTCGAGCGCGGTCTTGACCAGGTCGCCTCGGGTCCAGGAGGTTTCGCGTTCGCCGATGATCCTGATCGCAGAAGCGGTTGCCATCTCAGTGCGCAGCTGCGTGGGCGTCAGGGTGATCCGTTGCAGGCCATTGGTTATCAGTGTGTCCGCTGGCCGAGTGTAGAGCTTCACGCTGTCGCGGAGCCCGCTCAAAGTCTCCTGCACCCGCTGAGGCGATCCCAAAGGGCTCTCGCGCCCCTCGGAGCCGCGTTCGCGCGCCTGTTCGACCAGCGCCTTGGCATCGAACCCCAGCCCGGCAGCGCGCTTGGCCCATTCTTGCCGGAGCGCCAGCTTGTCATCCGGATTCAGCTTGGGATCGCGGGTGCGCTTGGTGATTTCACGCAAGGCTTCTGTGTCGTTTGCGCTCTTCCCGAGTTTCTCGGCCGTTGCCAGAATGGTCAGGCGACGCTGGCTGAAGGCTTCGATCACATCGCGCGCCACGCCCTTGATTTCGAACTGGCCGTGCTTGCCCGTGATCTGGGTTTCGTAGCCGAGCTTCTCGAGGTTCGTCCGCAGCGCGGCGTTATAGATGGAACCAAGGACTGTGTTGTTCTTCCAGATATCTCCGTTCCACAGCGCCTTCCAGTTGCCGTCCTTATCCTGTGTCATCGCAGCAATGACAGCATGGGTATGGTTCTGCGGGTCCAGCGCCCGGCTCGTGTCGTGCTGGAACAGGGCATAGAGGAGCTTGCCTGTGACCACACCCTCGCCGTTGGCATTGCGTGATCGATCGCGGGCCTGCGCATAGTGCTTCTCGAGATAGGCAATGGTCGCCTTGACTGCGGACAGCTGTGCATCGAGGATCCGCTTGTCGCCGCCCAACTGCGCCAGCAGGCTGGCTGACTTCGGCATGGAGAATGTGAGGTCTATTCCCGAGCGGCGGTTTGCATTGCCATTGACGACCGTGTCATCGGGCAGTTTGCCATCGAGGACTTTTTCGAAGTCATCCTTGGCAACGGGACCAGCAAGACCAAGTGATTCGGCGCCCTTCCCGCCCCATTCGCTGAGCTCCGCAGGGCCATCGCCGACATAGTAGTCGTCCTTGGCGAAGTAGTTTGCGGCGCCGCCTGCTGATGCGACTGATGCGACCGACAGCATTTCAGGCGTCCCCTGCCTGTTCGCGCCGGAGCATCGGCCCGGCACATTGCGCGCAAAATAGGGGGCACGCATGGCTGGTCTGAGCTGCGGCGCTCATCGCCCAAGCTCCTGATCATCGTCGATGGAAGGGTCCTGACGGCTCTGCCTTTCGTTGCCGATGCCGCGCATGTTCTCTTTGGAAAGCTCGCTCTCCTGCGCGTCTGCCTTGCTGTTCTGCGCTCGCCCCTTTGGCCCTTCGATCTTCGCTTGCGCGCTGCGCTCTTCGCTGTCGCGCATGGCAAGGTTCTGCCGCTCGCGCTGGTCCTTCTTGCCAGGGCGGTTATAGCCATACAGCTCCCCTTGCGCTGGCTTTCGCTCGAAGTCTGCCCGCTCCTCTTCATCCTCAATCTTGCGTGTTACCTCCTCCCCGGTCAGCTCGCGCTCAGGGTTCAATGGCCCTTCGATCGCCTCCCTCAGTTGCTGTGCCGCCCGCTCAGCCTCACTCAGCGCGACCTCTTCGCGATCCTTCCGCTCCTTAGGCGCCATGTCAGGTTGTGCGCCTTCCCTATCCCCACCCCCCAATTCCGCGCCATCCCCGGACGGTGGTGTGTATTCGGCGGCGCGCATGTCGGTGACACGCTCGAAGCCTTTTGCGCGGGGTTCGTAATCTTTCCACGTCAGCCTGATACGGGCAGCGGGGAAGCCGTCCGGGAATTTCACGAACCCGTGCATGCTGGGCAGGTCGCTGATGTCGACCGGCATGACGAGTTCTTCGACGTTGGTACGGGGCGTGATCGTCGAGGCGTCGCGGTTGTCGTTATAGCCGTAGGAATAGGCTTCATCCATGATCCGGACTTGGCGGTTACCGATGAACTCGGAGCATCGCCGCGACGTCTCGGGATCGGCCGTCTTGAGAATCAGCTTGGTGCCCGCCAGCGAGGCCAGATTGGTAGCCCCGTTCTCGCCATAGGTTTCTTCAAGCTTGTCGAAGGAATGCATGCCAAGCACGAAGGCGCCGCCAAACGCGCGCGCGGTCTGAAGGCCATGGTCGATCGCCGGGAGACGATGCAGCGCATGGACCTCATCGATGAGAAACCAGGTGCGCAGATCGCGGCTCCGTCCCATGTGGAACAGCGCATTGACGGCGAGATCCATCCAGAGGGTCAAGAGCGGGCGATTGAGGACCAGGTCCGGGTGCGTAGAGGTAATGAAAAGGATCGATCCTTCCTTGACCTCGGTCGTCATCCAGTTCTTGATCGAGAAGCCGGTTTCACCCGGAGGTGGTTCGGGCAGGAAGCGAAAAACATTCGCATTGGCGATGAAAGTTGTCCGGATCGACTCTGCCATTTTGGCTGCGGCGGGCGACATCATCGGCCCTGCAATCGTGCCTTCAAGTTGAGCATGGATCGTCTTCAGATCCGACTGCATCAGGAAGTAGGAAAGCGCGCCATTTGAGCGCACGCCCATCTTGATCATCTTGACGCACATCTCGACGAACAGGGTGCGCGCCGATTTCTGCCAAAAGTCATCCTCCGCGCTGTGACCGCTCGGAACCAGCGCCGTCGCAGCGCTCATGAATTCGGCGTAGTTGTCGCAGTCGTTGAAGATCGACCATGGCACGCAGCGGCGGTCCATCGGATTGAGGATGATGTCCGTTTCGGCATCATAGAAGCTCTCGACGAAGGTGCCGGTCAGATCGAAAATGACGCAGCGATGCCCGCGCTCGCGCGCCTGCGTGACGATCTTCTTGAGCTCGGTTGTCTTGCCAGCGCCAGTCGTCCCGATGAACATCGCATGGCTTTGCTCAAGGCGCCAGGGAACCGGCACGCCTGCCAGACGGTAAGGCGCATGCAGACCCGCCCGGACACGGTCCTTCAATGGCTCCGCGAGGATCTTGTCGGGGTCGACTGCCGGCGTGCGCTTGCGGCACTCGCTGACATGCGCTTTCCAGTTATGGCTGGTGATGGCTTGAGCCAGCTCGCTGTGTGTCACAAGCACAGCACCGCGCTCATGGCGCTCGGTCAAAATGTCGGTGCCGCGCCGTTTCGAAAAGTCGACGAACCAGACGGTCAGAGGCACGCAGATAAAGGCTGCACCGAGACCTGCGGAAATGCTGACCTGCACGGCCTTGGCCCAAGCCCTTTCCACGGCAGGATGATAGGGCACCATCGACATAGTGCCTTGCACCATTTGACCCGACGGAAGGGTCAGGTTTACAGGCTTGTTCGGATTGAGCTGCACCCATCCCCAGGCCTCGGCGTAGAGCTTCATCAACACGAGCTGCACCTCGTGGTTTTTGAAGGTCAGACTGACGAGGATGCACAGCAGTACAACGGCGGTCCCGACCCAGACGTAGAGGGGCATTCTGATGCCCGCCCAGGTCATCAGGATTTCGTGGTGGAACAGCTGCGACCCGCGCGTGAAATTGCCTGCGTTCCGCTTCACTTTTCCGCGCGCGGAAGCGTGGGTGAGAGTGGCAGCTTTTTTGCTGAACCGGATGTCTTCAGCCATGATGCTCTCG